>CBIHOK010000164.1:0-8578 GCA_966211575.1 uncultured Noviherbaspirillum sp. | reverse complement strand
CGTCGGCCACGTAGAACTGGAAGAACGCATGGCAGGGCGGCAGCTTCATCTGCGGTATGTCGGCCACGTTCCACGCGGAGACGATCAGCCGGCGCGAATCCGGGTTGCTGCGGATCTGGTCCAGCAGCTGCGAAATCTGGTCGATGTGGCGACCGTCCGGCGCCGGCCACGAACGCCACTGGTAACCGTAGATCGGCCCCAGGTTGCCGTCGGCGTCGGCCCATTCGTCCCAGATCGATACGCCGTTGTCTTTCAGGTATCGGGTGTTGGTGGAACCGGCCAGGAACCAGATCAGCTCATGGATGATCGATTTCAGGTGCAGTTTCTTCGTGGTCAGCAGCGGGAAACCCTGCTGCAGGTCGAAGCGCATCTGGTAGCCGAACACCGAGCGCGTGCCGGTGCCGGTGCGGTCAGTCTTTTCGGTGCCATGTTCATGGACATGGCGCATGAAATCGAGGTATTGGCGCATGGGGGAAGGCTGTGTTGGGGTCGCGTTATTTTACCTTTGCTTTCGACCGGCGACAGCACGATGCTCGCTGGCTCGTACAGCAACATGCTGAAGAGGGCCGGGGGATATCGGTTTCGGCGCAGGAGGGAAAAGGGTTTTGTCAATCAGATATTGGCCTAAGGAGCGGCAGCGGGCAAATCTCATTTTTTGGTCAACGATTTCCGTGCAAAGCGAGTCTGGAACAGCGAACCGGTGAACGGCACTTTGCAGAGTGCGACTGGATCGTGTGTCAAGTCGGTCGACTCGCGCATGCGTAAAAAACAAAAGCCCTCGCGGGCGCGAGGGCTTGTCCGAAATCCGAACCGCGCGGAGTGGGCCGGGCGGCTATTCTGTATCGAGGTTTTTCAAAGATCAGGGTTTGTCGACACGGATACCAAAGAAGCTGCTGGTGTCGGCAACCGGCTTGCCGTAGACGGTCACACCCATACCCGGGAGCTTCAGCGAAATGATCGACGGTACGGCTGTCGGCGTGCCACCGATGTTTGCGGTGCCGCTGGTTCGATAGGCGAGGCCGGCATAAGGCTTGTTGACCACGAAAGTATCGGTCTGGGCGCCGTTTTTGAATTCCCGGCTGTAGCTTCCGATTGAAGCGTCGACGGCAGTAATGGTCGTTTCCTGCTCGGTAAGTGCGCCGAGGTATCCGGTGGAAGCGATTTTCATGTCCCAGAACTTGGCCTTGTCGCCGACTGTCGGCAGCACCCGTGCCGTCTGTTTGGCTGCAATATCCCAGCCGTTGTTGGCTGGTTCCAGCAGCGCCAGCGCGACCGTGCCGGCCGGCGAGCGATAGGCGAATGCCTGCTGGGCGGTGCCGCCGGCGCTCGGCGTAAACGTGAATCCGCCGCCGGACGCCACCGCAATGCTTCCGCTTTCTACCGGGGCTGCGCAATCCGCCTGGCTAGTCACGATTTGCTGGCAATCGGCGGTCGTCATGCTGCCATCGGAAGCAATCGTGACGATTGCGTGACTGAACACATAAGGATCGGTGGACGATGTGCGCGAGAAGCGCTCCATATCCCAGGTGCCGACCAGGTCTGCCACGGTCAGCGGCTGTTCGGGGAATGCGAACGCAACGCGATCGGGAGTGCCGCTCGTCGTATGGTGGGAAACGACGATACCGGATTTCGCAAACAGGAATTTCGTGGAGCCGTCGCTGTTCTGGAACTCGCAGCTCTCGTTGGCGACAGCGGAACCGTGATTCACCACACCGTGGTCCGTGAGAGTAATTGCCTGGGCATCGAAGTCGCCGACATAGGTGAGCCAGTCGGGATCAGTATTTTCGGGTGCTATCACGCGATATTTCCCCGAATGCATCGCGGCACAGCTCGACGCTGCCGGTTGCAGCATGTTGGCGACGATCGCGCCGGTGCCGTTTGCATCCGCGTCCTTGTTGTTCGCCAGTGCTTGTGCCAGTGCGTCGACCGAGGTTTGCGATTGGGTCAGTTTCGTTTTCAGCTCGTCGAGCTTTCCGTCCAGTGCGTCGCCGGACTTGCCGTCATGGGCTGCCTGGAAGCTGTCATGCAGTGGATCGGTATTGCCGAGATCGACGCCGGCATCCTTGAGTGCCTGAAGAACGGCGGTTTTCGCATCGGAGACGCTGCTGGACGTAATCTTCGTCGCATCGAAGCTGTCGTAGAAATCCTGCGGCTTTTCACCGGCCATCCGGGCAACGATTAGTTCCGACACCGGCGTGATGTTCGCCGTAGTCGTACCGCTTTCCACGATCGAATGCAATTCCGTACCGTCACTGGCTTTCAGATGCAGGACGCAGGGTAGCGTACCGCCGCTCACAGCGAGCGTGAAGCTGCCATCCGATGCGGTAGTGGCAGTCCCGGTGCCGGTCGAGCACTTCGCGTCGACAGCAGCGCCTGCAATAGCGGCGCCGGTAGCAGCGGTGCCGCTTACGGTAACGCTGCCAGCCGTCGTGGATGTAGTAGTCGTGCTGCCGCCGCCTCCGCAGCCGGAAAGTGCAAATACGCCGGCAATGACGGTTGCCAGCGTCAGTTGTTCGAAAGGTGTGATCCGCATGTGTGTTTCTCCCAAGAAGTTATTTCTATGGCAATTCTACATTGAAGTTTGACAATGTTGCAGTGAGTCCGGTGCAGAAGCCATGCCAGGGAGAGGGATTTTGCAAGTACTTGAAAGTGAAAAGTTTATTTAAACCTTTGTTGGATTGCACTTTCGAAATGGATGGAAAGCCGCGCGCTATTTATTTGGCATTCTGGAAATTGTTCCTCAGTCAATAGGCAGCCTAACCGTTCGCGTTGGTAAAAGGTTTTGAAGACTAATTCACGGGGAACTATTCCTGTTTCTGTTTGCCGGATGAAATTCTCGAAAAATAGGCAATGCATTTTTTTGAAGGCAAATACAGCCCCGTTGTCTCTACTGCTTTTGCAGCGCTCGGCGGGATTGCTTATTGATGCAAAAAATGAGACTGACCGTCTTCCGTTGATGCATGTCGGCATGTTGATGGAAAACAATCAGGGGAGTTCCCTACCGGAAAACTGCAGCGCCGCCAGGCTCGCATACAAGCCGCCACGCGCCACCAGTTCCGCGTGCGTGCCGCTCTCCACGATCCGCCCATGTTCCATCACGATGATCCGGTCCGCGCTCTGCACGGTGGCCAGCCGGTGCGCGATGACAAGGGTGGTGCGGCCCGCCATCGCCGCTTCCAGTGCGCCTTGCACCAGCCGTTCCGATTCGGCGTCGAGCGCGCTGGTGGCTTCGTCGAGCAGCAGCAGCGGCGGATTCTTCAGCAGCGCGCGAGCGATTGCGATGCGCTGGCGCTGGCCGCCCGACAGGCGCACGCCGCGCTCGCCCAGGAACGAGCGATAGCCTTCCGGGAGGCGCTCGATGAATTCGTGCGCGGCCGCCAGCTTCGCTGCCGCGATCACTTCGTCGTCGCTCGCGTCGATCCGGCCGTAGCGGATGTTTTCCATCGCATTGGCGGAAAACACCACGGTATCCTGCGGCACGATGCCGATCGCGCCGCGCAGCGCGTGCAGGTCGAGCTGACGGATGTCGACGCCGTCGAGCATGATGCTGCCTTGCTGCGGATCGTAGAAGCGCAGCAGCAGCTGGAACAGCGTGGTCTTGCCGGCGCCGGACGGGCCCACTACCGCCACCGTTTCGCCGGGGCGGATGTCTAGCGAGAGGTCGGACAGCGCCGCGCTGCCGGGGCGCGACGGATAATGGAAAAACAGGTGCGACAGCGTCAGCGCAGCGCCGCTGGCGGTGCGCGCCGGCAGCACTTCCGGCAGCGCCGGCGAGCGGATCGGCGATTGCACCGCCAGCAGTTCGAGCAGGCGTTCGGCGGCGCCGGCCGCGCGCTGGGCTTCGCCGATCACTTCCGACAGCGCACCCAGCGCACCGGCGACGATGGTTGCGTACAGGATGAACTGGCCGAGTTCGCCGCCCGTCATCTCGCCGCGCACCACCGCGTGCGCGCCCAGCCACAGCACGAACACGATCGCGCCGAATACCAGCAGGATCGCAACCACGGTCAGCAGCGCGCGGGCGCGGATGCGCGCCATCGCCGAACCGAACGCGCGCTCGATCGAGGCGGCGAAGCGCCGGCCTTCATCCTGTTCGCGGGTGTATGCCTGCACGATGCTCATCGCATTCAGTATCTCGCCGGCCAGCGCCGAGGCATCGGCTACCCGGTCCTGCGAATCGCGCGACAGCTTGCGCACGCGGCGCCCGAACAGCACGATCGGCAGCACCACCGCGGCCAGCAGCACGATGATGATCGCCGTCAGCCGTGCGCTGGTCACGAACAGCATCGCCAGTCCGCCGACGAACAGCAGCGCGTTGCGCAGCGCCATCGAGATGCTGGTGCCGACCAGCGCCTGGATCAGTGTGGTGTCGGTGGTCAGGCGCGACAGCACTTCGCCGGTCTGCGTGGTTTCGAAGAATTGCGGGCTTTGCGTGACCACGTGCCGGTAGACCGCGCTGCGCAGGTCGGCGGTGACGCGCTCTCCCAGCCACGACACCATGTAGAAGCGCGCGGCGGTGGCCAGCGCGAGCAGGCAGGCGACGCCGAATAGTGCGAGGAAATAGGCGTCGATATGTGCGGCGCCCTGCGTTCCCGCGTGTCCGAAGCCGACGTCGATCATCTGCTTGAACGCATAGGGAATCGCGAGCGTCGCGCCGGCCGCCGTCACCAGCGCGATGCCGGCCAGCACGAATTGCCTGCGATAGGGCGCGAGGAAGGGCAGCAGCCCCTTGAGCGTCGCCAGGCTGCCTTTTTGTCGTTGCCTCGATGTCGTCATGGTCACAGTTTCAATGGATTCAGATAACCGGTCAGTTCCAGGTAGCCGTGCCCGGCCGGCTTGCCGTCGCGGCGCACCGTCACCGCGCCTTCCCAGTAGACCGCGCCGGTCGATTGCCGCGAATCGAGTTCCTGGTCGTCCTGCAGTGGATCGAGCCGCCAGGCATACGGGCCGGTCGTGACTTGCATCGCGACCGGGTAGCTGGCGCCGGTGCGCGGCGAGCGCCACCGCCGCAGCGGCAGGAAGCGCACCTCGCTGGCGCCGTACTGGACGGTGTTGCCCTTGGCATCGCGCAGCGCCGCGTGCGCCCACAGGCTGGCGCCGTCCTTGCCGCGGATGCGGAAAGCCATCAGGGCCGAGCCGTCGTCCAGGTTCGCACCCAGCCAATCCCAGCCGGCGGCGTCGGCCGCCAGCACGCTGGTCGACCATTCATGATCGAGCCAGGCGCTGCCTTGCACCGCCACCGGCTTGCCGGCGCGCGTGACGCTGCCGCTCACGCGCAGCTGCGGCTGGCTGTAGTAGTAGCTCGCCTGCGACGGCAGCGGGCCTTTTTGCGAATAACCGTGCTCGCCCTGCGGCATCGGCGGCTGGGTCTGCGCCAGCGACAGCGCGAAGCGGAAGCCGCGCGCGACTATCGTCGCACGGTAGCTGCCGTCGTCTGCGCGGACCAGTCGCCAGTCGTCCAGCTTGACGTCGGTATTGCCGGTTTTCGCATAGGCCAATCCGAAGCCGGCCCGCGCGATCTTCTGGTCGTGCAGCAGTTTGCCCAGCGCCGGGTCGGACAACGCCGCATGTGCAATCACCAGTTGCGTCGGCGCGAAGCGGCTGCTGTCGGCGCGGTCGTGCTCGGTGGCCGAGCGGAAGAAGGTGACCTGGAAGCCCAGTGGCTTGCCGTCCGGCGTATGCAACCAGCCGGTCACGTACCACCATTCGGTGCGAAACGCGGGGTGGGCGCCGAAATCACGCGGAAATGCGAGCGGGGTGCCGGGTACGACGGCGGCAAACTGCGGCGGTGCGGCGATGGCTGCAGCCGCAATGGCGCTTCCTATTCCTGCCCACACCCAATGCATGAAATCTTTCATTACCAATCCTCCCGCACCGCGCGTACCGCATTGCCGGACACTGCATGGCGCCCGGCCAGCAACGCAGTCAACGCTGCCGAACCCAGCAGCACCGCGGCCACCGCCGCCAGCATCTCCCACGGCACATGCAATTGCATGCTCCAGTGGAAAGACTGCGGATTGACCACGAACACCAGGATCAGGCTGATCGCACCACCCAGCAGGAAACCGACCGCGATGCCGAGCGCGGTCAGCAGCCCGCCTTCCAGCGCCAGCATTTCCAATATCTGGCGGCGCGTCACGCCGATGTGCCGCAGCATCCCGAATTCCTTCGCGCGCGCCAGTGTTTGCGCGGAAAAGGTCGCCGCCACGCCGAACAGGCCGATCACGATCGCCACCGCTTCCAGCAGGTAGGTGATCGCGAAGCTGCGGTCGAAAATCTTCAGGCTGGCGCTGCGGATTTCCCCCGGCACCGAGAATTCCAGCGCGGCGCCGAAAGGTAGCCGGCGCAGCGCGACGACCGCCTGTTCGACCGTTGCATCCGGCCGCAGCCACAGCGCGGCGTCGCCTACTTCGGTGTCGCCGCTGGCCGCGCGGTAGTCTTCGAGGCGCATCTCGATAGCGCCGAACTGGCGCGCATAATCGCGCCAGACGCCGGCCACCGTGAACGCGTGCCATCGTCCGGCCAGCGGCAGGCGCAGCTGTTGCCCGGGGCGATAACCGTACAGGTCGACCATCGCCTCCGATATCCAGACCGGCGGCGCCGCTGCCGGAATGCGCGCTTGCGGCAGCGCCGGCCCGACCAGCGGCAATGCCCTGCCGGGGTCGCCGGCGTCGATGGGGCGCGCGATCAGCGCCACTGCCGGGCGGCCCGGCGCCAGCATCAGCTGGCTCGTGCGCATGAAGCTGCTGCGCGCAACCTGGGGCAAGCCGGCGATCGCCTGTTGCTGCGAAGCCGAGAGCGTGGCGCCGGCACCGGCACGCACGTACAAGTCGGCCGACAGCAGATGCGACAGCCAGTCGTCCACCGAAATCCGGAAACTGGCGACCATGATCGCCATTGCCACCATCAGGCTGAAGCTGGACAGCACGCCGCCGAGCGCGATCGACGCCTGGTTCGGCGCATTCGCCAGCCGCGCCAGTGCCAGCGCCGGCACCGTGCGCCAGTGCCGCTGTGCGACGGTTCGAAATGCCAGCGCACACAGGCGCGGCATCAACGCGATGCCGCCCACCAGCAGCAGCGCGACCGCCAGGTAGCCGAACAGCGGCAGGCCGGATACCGGCGGCAGTTGCGTGAATACGATGCCGAGCAGGATGCAGGCGAGCGCAGGCCAGGGCGTTCCCAGCCTCGCCAGCGCCAGATCCTCGTTGCCGGACTTGAGCGCCTGCGCCGGTTGCGCGCGCGCTGCTTCCCAGGCCGGACTGGCGCAGCCCAGCAGCGCCACTGCGATCCCCAGCATGAAAAACACCAGCGCCGCCAGCGGCGCGAAATGCACGCTCGGCCGCACCCCGGTGAAATAGCCGCCGCCCAGGTCGCCGCCGAACAACCGCAGCACCAGCGCCGCCACCGCATAGCCGGCGGCCAGCCCGAGGCCGGCGCCGAGCGCACCGAGCAATCCGCCTTCCAGCAGGATCTGCAGCAATAGCCGGCGCCGCGTCATGCCCATCACACGCAGCAAGGCCAGCTGGCTGCGCCGCCGCAGCACTGACAGCGCCTGCGTCGAGAACACCAGGAAGGCGCCGGTGAACAGTGCCACCAGCGCCAGCACGTTCAGGTTCACCCGGTAGGCGCGCGACATGCTGGCCGTGCGGCTATCCTGGTCGGCGCTCTCGGTGACCAGGTAGCGTCCACGCAGTTGCCTCTCCAGATCAGCCTTGAAAGCGGCACGGTCGATGCCCGGCGCCAGCTTGAGGTCGATATGCGACAGCTTGCCCTCCAGCCCGAAACGCCATTGCGCGCTGCCGATATCCATCACCCCGATGCGCTGCCCGGCGCGCGCATGCACCAGCCCGCCGGCCACCCGCAGTTGCGCGCTGCGGGAGCCGACGCGCAGCGTCAGGCGCTGGCCCTGGCGCACTCCCAGCCACTGCATCGCCGCCGGCGACAGGAAGATCGCGTCGTCGGCCAGCGTGTCGAACGGACGGTCGCGCGTCGGCAGGCCCACCAGGTCGGGCGCGATCGCGGCGGCGCGGAATACGTCGATGCCGAGCACTTGCAGCGTCTGCTTCCGGTCGGCCACGCCGGCATCGACTTCCAGCACCGGGCTGGCGACGTCGACGCCCTCATGCCGCGCCAGCCACGGATAAAGATTTTCATCGAGGTAGGGGTCGCCCGCCCGCACCTGCAGGTCGGATTGCCCGGAAAGGCTTTTGACGGCGGCCGAAAATTCATTGAACGCGGCGGCATTGATCAGATGGATCGCAAAGCCGAGCGCGACGCCGAGCGCAATTGCGGCCACCGCCACCAGCGCGCGCAGCGGATGGGCGCGCCATTCCCCGCGCAACAGCCAGCTTCCCAGGCGCATCGCGGGGGACCGGTGGTTCGTCATGCCGCCTCAAGCCTCGCGCAAGCCGTCGCTTCCGAGCACCAGCACGCGATCGGCGCTGGCGGCCGCGGCCGGCGAGTGGGTGACGATGATGCCGGAGGCCCGATTGGCGCGGATCTCGTTGCGCAATAATGCCAGCACCTCGCGCGCGGTATCCGGATCGAGGTTGCCGGTGGGTTCGTCGGCCAGCAGCAG
>CBIHOK010000163.1:0-8674 GCA_966211575.1 uncultured Noviherbaspirillum sp. | reverse complement strand
TTCCAGATCGTGCCCAGGCCCAGCAGCAGCATCAGGCCGCCGCCGTAGTAGTCCTGATGGTATCGGCTTAGCCAGCCTTTTGGCTTTTCCAAACTCATTACAACGTCTCCTATATTTGATATGTCGGCGCAAGGTCCGACATCGGCTTCGTATTCGCAAGCCTGTGCCAGAAGGGAAAGCCGGGACCATTTGCCTTGACTATCCAATGTACCCGAAGAACCGGGCAAGCCACAACCGGGCAAAAATCAGGCAAAAGACAGTGGCGCGATTGCGTCCGCCGCTATCGATCCTCGAAGCGGAAGCCGGCATGGCCGGCGCAACGGCCTTCCCATAGCATAAGTAGCATCAGAATAACGGTCAATCTTCGCAAGGCCGTTGTTCGCATAACGAACTGGCTGCATCATGGGTTCGCGATTCCGCTTCACATTTTCCTTTCGCATTGTTCTTTCCCTTACCGCTCCCAGCGCGCCATCACGTCGGCGATGCGGACAGCTTCTCTCGGCGCCGATCCCTGCACTGCCGCCGGAGTCCTGGAGAATCGTGGTGCCGGGGCCGGATGCTGGACCCCGTCTATCTCGACGAAAGCCTTGCGTTCGAGATTATGCCGATGGCGCATCGCTTCGCTCAGGGACAATACCGGCGCAAAACAGGTATCGGTGCCTTCCAGCAATGCCACCCATTCATCGCGGCGGCGGCGCGCAAACAGGCGAGCCAGTTCGTCGCGCAGCTGCGGCCAGCGCGCCCGGTCGGAATGGGCGTCGCACAATTCGGGGCTCACGCCGATCCGCTCGCATAATTCGGCAAAGAATTGCGGTTCGATCGGCCCGATCGAGACATGCTTGTCATCCGCCGTCCGGTAGACGTTGTAATAAGGAGCGCCGCCGTCGAGCATGTTGCTGCCGCGCTGCTCCGTGAATTGTCCGCGCAGCGCGAACCCGGCGAAGACGCTCATCAGCGATATCGTTCCATCGGTAATGGCGGCGTCGATGGTTTGCCCCTTGCCGGAAGACTGCCTCTCGTGCAGCGCGGCCAGGATGCCGCACACCAGGTACATCGCGCCGCCCGCGTAATCTCCCAGCAGGTTGAGCGGAATCGCGGGCGCGCCGTCCGCCGGCCCGATCGCATCCAGCGCGCCGCTGAGCGCGATGTAGTTGATGTCGTGTCCGGCGCTGTGTGCCAGCGGACCCTGCTGTCCCCAGCCTGTGATGCGGCCGTAGACGAGGCGGGGATTGCGCTGCGCGAGCGCATCCGGACCCAGCCCCAGGCGCTCCATCACGCCCGGACGGAAGCCCTCCACCAGCACGTCCGCATGATCGAGCAGCGCCAGCACCTCGCCGCGGCTGCTCGCATCCTTCAGGTCTGCAGTGATCACGGTGCGGCCGCGCCCGACGATGTTCGTCGCATCGCCCAGTTTCTTTCCGGCGCGCTCGACCGTGACCACGTCGGCGCCCATGTCGGACAGCAGCATGCAGGCGAACGGGCCGGGACCGAGACCGGCGAATTCGACCACGCGCAAACCGGCCAGCGGCCCGCTGCGCGCTTTGTCCCTTGCGTCGCGATTTACGTCGTGAGTTTCCATTGCATCAGACTGTAGGGCGGGTTGGCATGCTCATGGTGCTCGAAGACGCCTTCCACCGCCGCGCCTATCTTCACTTCCTGCATCGGATCGCCGAGCAGGTTGCCGAGCATCCGGACATGGCCCGCATGCGGCAGTTCGACCAGCACCACGAGGTAGGGGCCGTGCCCGCGCAGGCTCGGGTGCGACGGATGCCACACGCGTTCCCAGCTGTAGATGATTCCCTTCGGCTCGACTTTTTGCCAGGCGGGATCGAAGCGGTGGCAGGCGTGGCACAGCCACTCGGGTCCGAACTGCCAGGTACCGCAATGCGCGCAGCACTGGACCAGCAATTCGTTGTTCGCCAGGCCGCGCCAGTAAGGCGCCGACAGCCCGTCCGGCTCGGCGACCGGGGCCGGCAGGCCCTCGGGAAGATAGTGTTCGGTGCTCGCCGTTTTCATAGCACCGCCTCCGAACCGAGCAGCAGGCTGCTGACCGGCGTCACCATCGGTCCGCCGACGACCAGGGCCACGTCGCTGCGCGGCGCCTGGCAAGTGGAGGCGCCGCGCACCTGGCGCACCGCTTCCAGCACCAGTTCGAAGCCGTGCATGTAGCACTCCGCGAGATTGCCGCCGCTGGTGTTGAGCGGCAGGCGTCCGTTCGGCGCGATCAGGTTTTCCATGGTCAGGAATTCGTTCGCTTCCTCGGGACGGAAGAAGCCGTGTTCGGCCAGCGCCATCATCACGCCTCCGGTGAAATTTTCATAACTCTGCACGACGCCCACATCGGCCGGCTGCAAGCCCGCCATCCGGTACAGGTCCGGCGCCACCGTCGTGAAGCTGGCGCTCGCGTACAAGGGCGCATTGTGCGGAGCGGCCGCCACCCGGTGATCGGAGCCGCAGGCGGCGCCCAGCAGATAGGCCGGCTTGTGCGGAAAGTCGCGGGCGCGCTCGGCCGCCACCAGGACGACCGCCGCCGCGCCGTCGTTCTCCATGCAGCAGTCGAACAGGCGAAACGGTTCGACGATCCAGCGCGACGCATCGTAACGGTCCGCATCCAGCGGCTTGCCGTGCATGACCGCACGCGGATTCGACTGCGCGTGGTGATAGGACGCGAGCGCGATCGCGCGCAGCGCTTCCTGCCGGATGCCGTGCTCGTGCATGTAACGGCGCACCTTCATCGCGAACTTCTGCGGCGGCGCCAGCACGCCGTAAGGCATCTGGTACGCCATGTCTCCGGACACCGTGGAAGCCGCCCCCGCCTGGCCGAAACGGCCATGCTCTCCCTGCGCGAGCGCGCGGAACACCACCACGCACTCGGCCAGGCCGGCCGCGATGGCGGTCGCGCCGTTGGCGACTGCAGCACAGCACCCGCCACCGCCGCCGCCCCATTGCATCATGGTCGAACGCAACTGCCGCACGCCGAGCGCCGCCGCCAGGCGCGACGGATCGCTGCGGTCGTTGGCGTAGGAAGAAAAGCCGTCCACCTGGCGCGGATCGATCCCGGCATCCGCGCAGGCGGCCAGTATCGCTTTCAGTGCCAGCTTGAATTCGGCGTCGGGCGACTGGCCATGCTTGTAGTAGACGGATTCGCCGATGCCGACCACCGCCACCCGCCCGCGCAAGGTATTCGCTGTCATCAGGCTGCTTCCGAATTGTCCGTGCCGGCGACAGGCGCCGCCCGGCGGCCGGGGCCGACGCTGGCCGCGCCGGCTTCCAGCAATTGCTCGACCTGCCCGGCGTGGTATCCGAGCGTGTCGCGCAGGATCTGCACCGTATGCTCGCCGATCAGCGGCGCCGGCTTCGGATCGACCACCGGCGTGCGCGAATAGCGGATCGGCAGCGCAACGTTGGGCAGCCAGCCCAGCGTCGGATGCTGTACCCGACTGACGATGCCGCGCTCGCGCGCCTCGTCCGAGCGCAGCGCCTCGCCGACCGTGCGCACTTCGCCGCATGGAATCGAGGCTTCGCGCATGCGCGGCTGCCAGTACGACCACGGATGCTGCGCAAACGCTTCATCCAGGATGCGGAACAGTTCCTCGCGCCGCGCGATGCGGCCGTTGCGGTCGGCCAGCACCGGATCGTTCGCGAGATCGGGCCGCTCCAGCACCTGTCCCGCCAGCCGCTGGAAAATCTTGTCGTTGCCGCAGTTGATGTAGAACGGCTTGTCGGATGCCTGGAACACGCCGGACGGGCAGGTGTCGGGGCTGGTGTTGCCGTGCCGCTGCGGATCGGCGCCGGTGAACAGGTGCTGCATGGTCGCGTAGCCGGCCATCAGCACCGCGTTGTCGAACAGCGCAACCTCGACCGCCTGCCCTTCGCCGCTGCGTTCGCGCGCAACCAGCGCGCCCAGCATCGCGTTGCAGGCCATCATCGCGGTGCTGATGTCCATTACCGGCGACAAGGCGCGCACGCCCATCCGGTCCGGGTAGCCGTTCATCGATACGAAGCCGCTCTCGGCCTGCGCGATCGGATCGAAGCCGAGCCGGTCGGCGAACGCGCCCTCGCGCCCGTAGGCCGACACCGAGCAATAGATCAGCTTCGGATTCAGCGCCTTGCAGGCTTCGTAACCGAGCCCGAAGCGTTCCATCACGCCAGTGGAGAAATTTTCCGCCACCACGTCGGCCATCGCGATCAGGTCGAGCGCCACCTTGCGGCCCTCGGGCGACTTCAGGTCGAGCGCGATGCTGCGCTTGTTCCGGTTGGCCCAGAGATAAGGCGCGCCGAGCGTCGCGTCGTCCGGGTGGCGCGGCGGGTAGTAGCGGAACTCGTCGCCCCGCCCCACCGCCTCGATCTTGATGACGTCGGCGCCCATGTCGGCCAGCATCATCGTCGCGAACGGTCCCGCGATGAAATGCGTGAAGTCGACGACGCGGATGCCTTCGAGGGCCTTGGGCGCGCCCTGCGGCCGGGGAACCGGCTGCGGGAACTCGGCTTCAAGACTGGACAGCGGCGTCGACTGCGGTGAAGCGGTAGCGGTCATGTGATGATTTCCCCGATTACATATGGATGTTGGCTTTCTTGACCACCGGGCCCCACTGCGCCCGATCTTCCTGGATCAGGTTCGCGAGCTGCTCGGGCGTGGTCGGATCGGGCTCCACCTTGCGGTCGATCAGCTTCTTGCTCACCTCGGGCTTCTTCACTGCCGAAACGATCGCCTTGTTCAGTTTCTCCACCACATCCTTCGGCATGCCTTTCGGGCCGAGCACGCCGAACCAGGCCGCGCTCTTGAAACCCGGGATGTCGTTCGCGATCGGCGGCACGCCCGGCACCACCTCGGTGGGCTGCTTGCTGCCCACGCCTATGTATTTGACCTTGCCGGTCTGCAGCAGCGTCGCGCCGTCGAGGCCGGTGACGAATGCAGCCTGGATGTCGCCCGACATGAACGCAGTCATCACCGGTGCGCCGCCCTTGTACGGAATGTGCAGCATGTGGGTGCCGGCCATCGTGTTCATGTATTCGCCGCTCAGGTGCGACAGCGAGCCGTTGCCGACCGAACCGAAGTTCATGCTGTTGCCGTGCTGCTTCGCATAGTTGATGAAGTCCTTCACGCTCTTGACCGGCAGGCTGGATTGCACCGCGAGGATCATCGGCGCGATCGCCACGTCGGAAATCGGCTGCAGGTCCTTCACCGGGTCATACGGAATCTTGCGCATGAAGTCGACGATCGCGTTCGGGCCGGTATTGCCGAACACCAGCGTGTAGCCGTCCGGCTTGGCTTTCGCGACCAGCGCGACGCCGATGGTGCCGCCGGCGCCCGGCTTGTTCTCGATGATCACCGGCTGGCCGAGCGCTTCGCTCACCGGCTGCTGGATGATGCGGGCCAGCTGGTCGGTGCTGCCGCCGGCGGCGTAAGGCACGATGATGCGGATCGGCTGGGACGGGAAGGAATCTGCGGCGGCCGAGCCGGCAAATGCGAGGCAGGCCAAGCCCAGGGTGAGGCCACGGGTAGCGGAAAGGGTGCGCATCTTATCTCCTGTTAAATTGGAAGGTGGTATTACAACGCCGCTCTTGCCGGCGGCTCTGGAGGCTGTTTTCAGAATGAGACGGACGCGCCCCTCCACGTCCGAAACGGCCAACTATTCAAGGACAGTCTTCCAGTACTGCCGGGCGCGATCCATGTGCTTGAGGATCAGCTTTCCGGCCTTCTCGGCATCCTTGTCCCTGATGTATTCGAGCAGGCGCCTGTGGTCCCTGAGAGACGCCTCGCCCTGTTCCCGGCTCGCGAACATCACCACGCGCCGTTCAGCGGTGAGCTGATAGAACGCGTTGAGCACGCGCACCAGGATGGAATTGTGTGCGGCGTCGACCACCGCGATATGGAACTCGGTATCGACCTCGGAAATGTTGTCGCCGCGCGCCAGCACGCTCTCGGTTTCGCACAGCACCGCTTCCAGCCGCGCCAGGTCTTCGTCGGTGCGGCGCGCGCAGGCAAGCGTGACAGCCAGCACTTCGAGGTGGGCGCGCACTTCCATCGTTTCGCTGACCTCGGTCACCGTCGGCGTCGCGCCCATCGCGGTCAGCATCACCAGCGCCTCGAAGCTGCTTTCGCGCGCGATGTGGCGCAGGTAGATGCCCGAGTTCGGCTTCGACTCCACCATGCGCAGCGTCACCAGCGTGGCCAGCGCTTCGCGCACCGCGTTGCGGCCCACGCCGAGGCGCTCGGCGAAATCCCGTTCGGACGGCAGCCTGTCGCCGGGCTGCAGCCGACGTTCCTGCAGATACCCGAGTATTCCCATGATCACGGCATTGCCGTTCGTGCCCTTCGTTTCGCCGTGCGCGCTTGCTTCGGTTGCCATCGTTCGTTCCTACATGTCAAGTACGAGGGTCTTCGAGCGGGAACCGGAACAGCAGATCATGATGCTGTGATTTTCCTGCTTCTCCTGGTCGGTCAGGTAATCGTCCCGGTGGTCGGGATCGCCCTCGATGACCCCGGTTCTGCAAGTGCCGCAGATGCCCGCCGAGCACGAATACTGCACCGGGATGCCGTTGTCCAGCAAGGTATCGAGGATGGTTTTTCCGGGTAATACATGCAAGCGCTGTCCGCTTTGGTGCAGCACCACGTCGAAGCCGCCGGCAGTGGCCGCTTCGCTGCCCGCGGCAAAACGTTCGTAATGCACGGTGGCTTCGGAACGCGCGCCGGACGCGGCCACGAAGTCGTCGATCATCGGGCGCGGTCCGCAGCAGTACAGGTGCGCATCTGCCGGTGCTTCGGCAACCAGCCGCGCGATGTCCAGGCGCGGCGCGCCGTTCGAATCGAAGCGCAGTTCGATCTCGCCGTGCGCGGCCAGCGCCTGCAGTTCGCCGACGAAGGCGGCGTGCTGCGGCGAGCGCGCCGCGTAATGCAGTCGCCACGGCCGTCCGAGCGCGCTCAGCCGGCGCGCCATCGCGAGCAGCGGCGTGATGCCGATGCCGCCCGCGATCAGGATCGACAGCGGCGCGTCCTCCGCCAGCGGGAAGTCGTTCTTCGGCGCGCTGATGCGCAGCCGGTCGCCGACACGCGGCACGCTATGCATCCAGGCCGAGCCGCCCCGGCCGTCCGGCACGCGGTGAACCGCGACCACGTAGCGATGCGTCTCGGCCGGATCGTTCACCAGCGAATAGCTGCGCACCATGCCGCCCGGAAGGTGGAGGTCGATGTGTGCGCCGGCGCTGAACGCGGGTAGCGGCTCGCCGCCGGCCGAGACGAATTCGTAGGAGACGATGCCATCCGCTTCCAGGCGAGCCTGGCGCAGACGGACTTCCAGCTGGCTGGCGCCTGAAGTGTGCATGGAGGCGGACGTGGACATTGTGGAGCCGGATATCAAAAGGGATGAACGGTCATCAGGGCGTATAGCCGAGGTCGGCGCCGAGACGGGCTTTCATGAATTCGCTGCCATCGTCTTTCCAGGAACCCTCCGCCGGCAGCGTCAGCGAGACCGCGCGCACCATCCATGCATCCGGATCGTCGTAGCGTACCGGGCGCTCCTGGCTGGCCGTCAGCTTGCGCACCTTGTCGAGCAGCATGCGGCGCGTCATCGCGATGCCGGTATCGCTGGTGCCGAGATGTTCGGCCGAGCGGTCGTAGATCGGCATCACGCCCGACTGGCAGGCCGCATCCTGCAGCCACAGGCCCGGCATGCCGGAGTTGTACTTCTTGACCTGGACTTCGTAATCGAAACCATAGGCATTGGCCCGGTTGTACTTGTTCCAGTAGCGGTGATACGGGAAGCTGACCGCGCGTATCTCGAACGAATCCAGCGACGGATGGGCGGTCTGGCGGCCGCCGTGGCCCTGGTCGAACAGCTTGCGCGTTTTTTCCGGCAACGGATTCACCGGGTCGTAGGAGAACATCATGCACAACGAGTGCTCGTCGTCGATCGGCACCCAGGCGTGGCCGCTCAGTTCCGGGAAGCCGGAGAACGGCGGCACGAAAGTCCAGAACGGCATCAGGAACTGGTTCACGCGCACGTAGCGCTTGTCCTCGCCCAGCTTGCGCAGCGACGCGATATGCAGGCCGCCGTCATGCGACAACACTTCGAATTTCGGCGCCAGATCGGCAGCCTGTTTCCACTGGTTGATGTTGCCGCCGGCATCGACCCGGCCATGCAGGATGGCGGCATGCGCGGAATCGATCTCGCCTTCGAGCGCCTGCAGCCAGTTGCATTCCTGGACGCGGAAGCTGATGTAGACGTTTTCCTCCGGAACCATGTTCCACTCGATATTCGGCAGCGGCGGCGGCGCATCCTGGTCCGGCCCCATGTAGGTCCAGGCAATGCCATTGCGTTCCTGGCAGACATAGTTCTTGATCCGGGTGCGGTCCTTCAGGCGGCTCTCTGCCGGCTCGGTCGGCGTATCCACCACCTTGCCGTCGACGCCGAACTTCCAGCCGTGATACACGCAGCGCAGGCCGCAGCCTTCGTTGCGACCGAAAATCAGCGGCGCACCGCGATGCGGACAGGCATGATCGACCAGACCGATGCGGCCTTCGCTGTCCCGAAATGCGACCAGGTCTTCGCCCAGCAGCCGCACCCGCTGCGGCTGGCCGTCGACCGTCAGGTCCTTCGAGGGCAGGAAGGGAATCCAGTACAGCCGCATCAATTGACCCATCGGCGTACCGGGGCCGACGCGGACCAGCAAT
>CBIHOK010000162.1:0-8761 GCA_966211575.1 uncultured Noviherbaspirillum sp. | reverse complement strand
CGCGCCTGGTAGATCGCCATGATCGGGCCGAGGCCCATCGACACGGTCGGGAATTGCCAGAAATCCGGCATCAGTTTCGGGTGCGGATACGACGACAGCCCGTTGCCGTCGACTTCGCGACGGAAATTCAGCAATTGCTCTTCGGACAGGCGACCTTCGAGGAAGGCGCGGGCGTAGATACCGGGTGACGAGTGGCCCTGGATGTACAGCAGGTCGCCGCCGTGGCCTTCGCTCGGCGCATGCCAGAAGTGGTTGAAGCCGATGCCGAGCATGTTGGCCAGCGACGCGAAACTGGAAATATGGCCGCCGAGGTCGCCGTCGGCGCGGTTGGCCTTGACCACCATCGCCATCGCGTTCCAGCGCATCCAGGAGCGCAGGCGCTCTTCGTATTCGAGGTTGCCGGGGCAGTGTTCGCCGAGGTGGGCGGGGATGGTGTTGACGTAGGCGGTATTGCTGGAGAACGGGATGTGGGCGCCGCGACGGCGGGCCAGGTCGACCATGCGTTCCATCAGGTAATGGGCACGCTCCGGGCCTTCGGTCTGAATCACGGCTTCGAGCGCGTCGAGCCACTCTTGTGTTTCCATGACATCGGGATCGTTGGCGGCTTGTGCCAACACTTGGTCGAGCTGGGCGGACATTGTTGCGTCTCCTAGGTTGAAAGGCGGGCCCGAGATAGCGGGGTCGGGCTTATTTTTGACAAGATTCGGCCGTCGGCGTGCGCGGTGAAAAGATTTTAACAGCAGCTTCGCAATTTTTCAAACTATGAGATCAAATTTCATAATGTGATATTTCATATTGCAGCGCACGATTTTCGGCGGATTTCATCGCCCTTGGGAAATGCCGCTGGCAAACGTTGCGAGGCGCTGCATTGGGCGCCCTCGGGCGCGGGACTTATAATCACCTTTTTAAACCGTACTTCCTTCTCCCACAACCATGCCTGCACAATTGATCAACGGAACCCTGCTCTCCCAACAACTGCGCGCCGATGTCGCAAAACGCGCGGCCGCGCTGACCGCCCGCGGGAAGCGCCCCGGTCTGGCGGTGATCCTGGTGGGTGAAGATCCGGCCAGCCACGTCTATGTGCGCAACAAGGTCAAGGCTTGCGAAGAAGCGGGCATCCATTCCGTGCTGGAAAAGTATGACGGCAGCCTGTCGGAGAAGGAATTGCTGGCGCGCATCGACGCGCTGAACAATGATCCGTCCATCCATGGCATCCTGGTGCAGATGCCGTTACCCAAGCATATCGATCCGCACAAGGTGATCGAAGCGATCGCCACCAGCAAGGACGTGGATGGCTATTCGGTGCAAAGCGCCGGCGAGCTGATGGCGGGCCTGCCGGGCTTCCGTCCCTGCACCCCTTACGGCTGCATGAAGATGATCGAGAGCACCGGTTTCGACCTGAAGGGCAAGCACGCGGTGGTGATCGGGCGCAGCAACACGGTGGGCAAGCCGATGGCGCTGCTGCTGTTGCAGGCCAACGCCACCGTCACCGTCTGCCACAGCGGCACGCCCGATCTCGGCTATCACACCCGCCAGGCAGACGTGGTGGTGGCCGCGGTGGGCCGGCGGAACACTTTGACTGCCGACATGATCAAACCGGGAGCCGTGGTGATCGACGTCGGCATCAACCGCGACGATGCGGGGAAATTGTGCGGAGACGTCGATTTCGCGGGCGCCAGCGAAGTCGCGGGCTACATCACCCCGGTGCCGGGCGGCGTCGGCCCCATGACGATTACGATGCTGCTGGTGAATACCATCGAAGCCGCAGAGAGAACCTGACCTGATGAACATCATTCCGAATCCCCTGCTCGATTTCTCCGACCTGCCGCGGTTCGACGCGATCAAACCCGAATACGTGACACCGGCGATCGCCGCGCTGCTGGAAGAAAACCGCAACGTGGTCGCACAGCTGGAAGCGCCGATGCATGCGGTCACCTGGGAAAATTTCGTCGAACCGCTCGAAAACGCGACGGAAAAGCTGGGCCGCGCCTGGGGCATCGTCAGCCACCTGAACGCGGTGGCCGACACGCCCGAGCTGCGCGCCGCGTACAACGAAAACCTGCCGAAGGTGACCGAGTTCTGGACCGAGCTGGGCCAGAACCTCGCGCTGTTCCAGAAGTACAAGGCACTGCGCGCCAGCGCCGAATACACGAACCTGTCGCCGGCCCGCAAGCGCATCGTCGACAATGCGCTGCGCGATTTCCGCCTGGGCGGCGCCGAGCTGCCGGATGACAAGAAGGCGCGCTTTGCCGAAATCCAGGAACAACAGGCGGCGCTGGCCACCCGGTTTTCGGAAAACGTGCTGGACGCGACCAACGATTACCAGCTGGTCGTGGAAAACGAAGCCGACCTCGCCGGCCTGCCGGACGACATCAGGCAGGTCGCGCGCGCGGCCGCCGAAAAGGATGGAAAGCCGGGCTGGAAATTCACGCTGCACTTCCCGTCCTATTTCCCGCTGCTGCAGTACGCCGACAAGCGCGAACTGCGCGAAACCATCTACCGCGCGAACGCCACCAAGGCTTCGGAGCTGGGCGCAAAGAACGAGTGGGACAACACCGGCATCATCGCCGACATACTGAAGTTGCGCGACGAGGAAGCCAAGCTGCTCGGCTTCGCCAACTTTGCCGAAGTGTCGCTGGTGCCGAAGATGGCGGAAACGCCGCAGCAGGTGATCACCTTCCTGGAAGACCTGGCGCAGCGCGCCCGCCCGTTCGCGGAAAACGACCTGGCCGAGCTGCGCAGCTTTGCAAAGAAGGAGCTCGGCCTCGACACGTTGGAAGCCTGGGACGTCACCTATGCGTCGGAAAAGCTGCGCGAACGGCGCTATGCATTCTCCGAACAGGAAGTGAAGCAGTATTTCCCGGAACCGAAAGTGATCGAAGGCCTGTTCCGCCAGGTGCAGGCGCTGTTCGGGGTCGACATCCGGCCCGACAGCGCGGCCACCTGGCATCCGGACGTGAAGTTCTTCCGCATCGAAAAGGACGGCCAGCTGGTCGGCCAGTTCTATCTCGACCTGTATGCGCGTCCCGGCAAGCGCGGCGGCGCCTGGATGGACGATGCGCGCGGCCGCCGCCTGCTCGGCGAAGCGGTGCAGACTCCGGTCGCCTACCTGACCTGCAACTTCAGCGAACCGGGCGTGGTCGACGGCAAGGCCCGCCCCGCGCTGTTTACGCACGACGAGGTGATCACGCTGTTCCACGAATTCGGCCACGGCCTGCACCATATGCTGACCCAGGTCGACGAACTCGGCGTATCCGGCATTTCCGGCGTCGAGTGGGACGCGGTCGAACTGCCGTCGCAGTTCATGGAAAACTTTTGCTGGGAATGGGAGGTGCTGCAGCACATGACCGCCCATGTCGATACCGGAGCACCGCTGCCGCGCGAACTGTTCGACAAGATGACGGCAGCGAAGAATTTCCAGTCCGGCCTGCAGATGCTGCGCCAGGTCGAATTCTCGCTGTTCGACATGCACCTGCACTTCGGGTTCGACCCGCATGGCAGCCAGAGCGCGCAGGACGTGCTGAACGAAGTGCGGCACAAGGTCGCGGTCATGATTCCGCCGGCATTCAACCGCTTCCAGAATTCGTTCAGCCACATCTTCGCAGGCGGCTACGCAGCCGGTTACTATAGTTATAAATGGGCGGAAGTCCTGTCGGCCGACGCCTACAGCGCATTCGAGGAAGCCGGCGCCGGCGGCGCCGCCGAAGCGGGCCGCAAGTTCCGCGAAGAGATACTGGCAATGGGCGGCTCGCGGCCGGCGCTGGATTCGTTCAAGGCATTCCGCGGACGCGAACCGAAGATCGATGCCCTGCTGCGCCACAGCGGCATGGCATCCTGAACCACATGCGGGGAAAACGGATGAATCGTTCACTGCTACTGCTATCGGCGCTGCTGGCCTGCGCAGCGGGCGCGCACGCGGAGCTGTACAAGTGGGTCGGCCCCGACGGCAAGATCAGCTATAGCGATACGCCGCCGCCGGCCACCGCGCGGCTGGTGGAAACCCGCCAGTTGCCGAACGCGGCCGACAGCGGGCCGGACCTTCCATACGAGCTGGCGCAGGCAGTACGGAACGGTCCGGTCACTCTGTATACCACCGCCGACTGCCTGCCCTGCGACGAAGGCCGCAAGCTGCTGGCGGCGCGCGGCGTTCCCTACACCGAAAAAACCGTCAACGACCGCAACGATACCGTCGCCTTCCGCAAGGCGGCCGGCAACGAGGCGAAATTCCCTTATCTGCTGGTCGGCCGCGACGGACAGCAAGGTTTTCAGGCGGATGCCTGGAACCGCTCGCTGAGCGCGGCCGGCTATCCGGAAACCAGCCAGTTGCCGAAGTCTTACCGCAATCCGCCGCCGCAGCCGGCCGCACCGGCCAGGACCGCTGCCTCGGCACCGAGCGACCAGGCTCCGGCGCCGGCCAAGTCACGGCGCGAGGCGGACGCGTCGAATAGCGGACAGTTGCCGCCGCCGATCGGCAACGCCCCGCCCGGATTCCGGTTCTGAACATGGGCGCCGCCTTCGACGACGCTGCCGCAATGACCCGCATCGACTTCCACAGCAACGTTCCCGACAAGATCCATTACAGCTGCCGCCTGGTGCGCAAGGCGCGCGCCGCCAATTGCCAAGTGGTGCTGTTTGCACCCGACAGAAGCACGCTGGCGGCGCTCGACCAGGCACTGTGGACCTTTTCCGAACTCGATTTCCTGCCGCATGCGCCGGCCGGCGATCCGCTGGCCGCGCGCAGCCCCATCGTGCTGAGCGACGATCCTGAAGCCGAGCTGCCGCACCACCAGGTCCTGATCAACCTGGCGCCGGCGACGCCTGCGCATTTCGCCCGCTTCGAACGCATGTTCGAGATCATTTCATCGGATGATGCCGACAAGGCTGCCGGACGCGAACGCTATCGCCACTACCAGCAGCGCGGCTACCCGCTCACCCATTTCGTCGCGGACAACGCATGAACCAACCTCCTGCGGACGCCGGGATCCCGCTCCTGACCGAAGTCCTTCCGAATCTGCCGGTACTGACCGAGGTGATTGCGGCTCCGCCGGCTCGTCCCCGAGCGGCGGAAACCACGGTGGCAGAAACTGTGCCCGCTCCCGCAGTTCCGGCGCCGCAAGCGGCGCAGTTCGAGCCTGTGGCGCAGCCGACGCCTTCGACCGCGGCGCCGCGCGACGACGAACGCTGGGCGCGCATCGAACGCGAGGTCGGCGAGCGGGTACTGCAGCAGGTGCTGCAGCGCGTCGACCGGGTGCTCGAACAACGCGTCCGCGACAGCCTGGCCGACGTGCTGCAGCTCGCGGTCGACCGCCTCGCGACCGAAATCCGCGGAGGCCTGCAACAGTCGTTGAAGGAAGCGATCAGCAACGCAATCGCACAGGAAATAGCGAAACAGCAGAATGGGGAAATCTAAATTCCAGGAGCTTTCCTTTCACGGAAAGAGGATTTTCCCTCCAAAATGATCGCAAATCGAATCGCACCCCAATTCATTGAATGCCCGGAAAAACGATAATTTTCTACAATCCATGTAGGCGTCTTCCAGCATTCAGGAGAGCTTCATGAAGGTCATTGTCCTGGGAGCGGGCATCATCGGCACCGCCTCCGCCTGGTTTCTCAACAAGGCCGGCCACCAGGTCAGCGTGATCGACCGGCAGCCTGGCGCGGCCCAGGAAACCAGCTTCGCCAACGGCTGCCAGATCTCGGTATCGCATGCCGAACCCTGGGCCAATCCGTCCGCACCGCTGAAAATCCTGAAGTGGCTGGGCAAGGAAGAAGCGCCGCTGCTCTATCGTTTCCGCCCGGAATGGCTGCAGTGGCGCTGGGGCGTGGAGTTTCTGCGCCAGTGCACGCCGGCCCGTACCAGGGACAATATGCGCCAGATCGTCGCGATCGCCGAATACAGCCGCCAGACACTGCAGACGGTGCGCGCCGAAACCGGCATCGCCTATGACCACCTGACGCGCGGCATCCTGCATTTCTACACCGACCCGCGCGAATTCGAGCATTCACTGGAGGCGGCCCGCGTGATGCGCGAACTGGGTTGTCCGCGCGAATCGGTGGACGCCGACCAGGTGGTGCGCATCGAACCGGCGCTGGCGCCGATGCGCGAGCGCATCGTCGGCGGCGACTATACGCCGAGCGACGAATCGGGCGACATCTACAAGTTCACCACTGCCTTGGCGCAGCGTGCGGCCGAGGCCGGCGTCGACTTTCGGTTCGATACGACGGCCACCCGGCTGCTGACCGAAGGCAGCGGCGCCGGCGCCCGCATCAATGGCGTCGAAGTGATCGATGCGCACGGACGGCACCAGGCGCTGCATGCCGATGCATTCGTGATCGCGCTCGGCAGTTTCTCGGTTGCACTCGCCAAGCCGCTCGGCATCGACCTGATGATCTACCCGGGCAAAGGCTATTCGGCGACCTTTGCCGTCACCCGGCCAGACGCGGCGCCGACCGTCTCGCTGACCGACGACGGCCACAAGATCGTGATGTCGCGCCTGGGCGACCGGCTGCGGGTGGCGGGCACCTGCGAGCTGAACGGCTACACGCGCGAACTGAACATGACGCGCTGCGAAGCAATCACGCGCCGCACCCGCGAACTGTTCCCGGACGCCTGCGACTACGAGCGGCCGGCGTACTGGACCGGCCTGCGCCCGCTCACGCCGTCCAACGTGCCGTACATCGGCAAGACCCGCTACCCCAACCTGTTCCTCAACACCGGCCACGGCACGCTGGGCTGGACCATGGGCTGCGGCTCCGGCCGTGCGATTGCCGACATCGTCTCGGGCCGTACGCCGGAAGTCGATTTCGCGTTCACCGGCATGACGCGGCCATCGCGCAGCCCGGCCGGCGCGGCGCGCATCGCGCGCGCCTGAGCAGGGAAGCCGGACGGCGGCAATCCGCCGCCGCCACCAGTCCCTCTGCTTCGACGCCTACTTCGCCACCCGCACCTGCACTTCGGCCGCCTTCTCGTCGAAGGCGACGCGGGTCGCAAACTTGGCCCGCTTCATCGGAAAGCGCGACTGGAAGTGGCGCACGTTGCCGGAGCCGGAGATCACCCGCCGCACGAACTGGTAATACGCATCCATGTCCACCACGTGCACCACCAGGAAATAATCGTAGTCGCCCGACACGAAGTAGCACTGCATCACTTCGCTCTCCCTGGCCATGCGCGCCTCGAATTCCTGCATGTGCTCGTCCGACTGGTTGTTCAGCGACACTTCGAGAAAAGCCAGCATCCCGTAGCCGAGCGCGAACGGATCGACCAGCGCCACGTCGGCGCTGATGATGCCGGCCGCGCGCAACTCGCGGATACGGCGCAGGCAGGTCGGCTGCGAGATGTGCACCTTGTCCGCCAGCGCCCGGGTCGGCATCTGGTTGTCCTTCTGGAGCAGGTTCAGGAGCTTGCGGTCCACCTTGTCGAGCGCATGAAGTTTCGGCATATGAAAATCGATAAATTTCGCAAAAAACTGGAGCAAAATGCTTTGCGGCGGGTTTCTTCTGTTGTACCGTCTGGCTGTTCGGGCGTTCGAACGGCTGAGTGTTGCAGCAAGTCGATACTTTTTCAATCCTCAGGAGGGTATTTTATGCAGTTCAAGACAAGTACGATTCCGCTGGTCGGTGCGATTGCGTTTGCCTTCGCGGGTACGGCTGTGGCGCAGGAACAGATCGTCAAGATCGGCCACGTCGCGCCGCTGTCGGGCGCCGTCGCGCACCTGGGCAAGGACAACGAAAACGGCGCCCGGATGGCGATCGACGAGCTCAATGCCAAAGGCGTGACCATCGGCGGCAAGAAAGTCCGTTTCGAACTGGTGGCCGAGGACGACGGCGCCGACCCGAAGCAGGCCACCGCGGCCGCCCAGAAACTGGTGGACGAGAAGGTCAACGGCGTGATCGGACATCTGAACTCGGATTGCTCCATCGCGGCGTCCAAAATCTACTATGACGCCGGCATCCCCGAAATCTCCCCTTCCTCCACCAATCCCAAATACACACTGCAAGGCTTCAATACCGCATTTCGCGTCGTCGCCAACGACAAGCAGCTGGGCAGCACGCTCGGCAAATATGCGGTGAAGCCGGAGAACGCCAGGAAAATCGCGGTGATCGACGACCGCACCGCCTACGGGCAGGGCGTGGCCGACGAATTCGTCCGCGGCGTCAAGCATACCGGCGGCGCCAAGATCGTGTCGCGCCAGTACACCAGCAAGACGGCAACCGACTTCAATGCGATCCTGACCGCGGTCAAGGCCGACCATCCGGACACCATTTTCTACGGCGGCATGGATGCGGTCGCCGGACCGATGCTGCGGCAGATGAAGGCGCTCGGCATCAAGGCCAGGATGATGGGCGGCGACGGCATCTGCACCGAGGCGCTGCCGAAGCTGGCCGGCGATGCGCTGGGCGACAACCAGGTGGTATGCGCGGAAGCCGGCGGCGTCGACGAAGCGCACAAGAAGGCGCTGGAAGACTGGAGAGCCGCGTACAAGAAGAAATTCGGCATGGACGTGCAGCTCTATGCGCCCTACGTGTACGACGCGCTGATGACGATGGCCGACGCGATGCAGCAGGCGGGCTCGGCCGAGCCGGCGAAATACCTGCCGGTGCTGGCCAAGATTCACCACGAAGGCATTACCGGGATGATTTCGTTCGACAAGCATGGCGACATCAAGGACGGTACGCTGACGCTCTACACCTTCAAGGACGGTGCCCGCAAGGTGCTGGCCGTGACGAAGTAAGCCGAAACCGTTCGGCGCCGCTCCCCCCG
>CBIHOK010000161.1:0-8789 GCA_966211575.1 uncultured Noviherbaspirillum sp. | reverse complement strand
AGCCAGTTCAGTTGCCATGTCAGTGCCTAAATAATAAGATGATGTAACTTTTCAGCGCCACGATGAAAGCGGCGATCAGCGCCAGCCAGTTCAGGTCGTGGTACAGCCAAGCGGCCGCGCCCAGCAGCGCGACCGTCAACGCAATCTTGATAAATTCGCCGATAAAAAACGACATCGGGTTGGCTGCCCCGGCTTTTTGTGTGTTCGCGAACAGACGCAATGCGAACAGGCCGTTTGGCACAACACAGCACAGCCCCCCCAGCAGCGCGGACACAAGCGCAGGCATGCCGCCGAAAAAGCCGGCGATCAGCGCAACGATGGCTGTAGCGGAAAATTGCAGCAGGACGACGCGCAGCATATTGGTCCAGATTGGTGCAATCCGCAATTCGTTAGGCCAGCCTCGGGCGCCCGCTACGGGCCGCGGTCCAGGGTGGTGCGTTTCTGTGAAACCACGGGATTATAAGTGTTTTCCACAAACACCGTCAAACGCCGTTGCGGAACTTCAGATCGCTTTCCGGCAAAATTCTTGATTTCCGCACGCGGCTTGGGCCACTAGCCCGGGAAATCCTGCTTTTCTCTTTAAAATCATTCGTTTGCGGTGCTTCGACCGACTCTTTCGTGCTGGCACGTTTGTTGTATTTAGGCATGACCGCTGCAGACGGACTTGCTTCGCGGCAGCCACCAGTTTCCATGTGATAATGCAGCGCCGCCGGCAGCGACGGCCACTTACCTGAGGACCTGTGCACGATGGATTCCAAACGTATCGCTTCCCGCAACATCACACTGCGCTTCCTGGCGGAGCCCACCGATGTCAATTTCGGCGGCAAGGTGCACGGCGGTGCCGTGATGAAATGGATCGACCAGGCCGGCTACGCATGCGCAGTCGGCTGGAGCGGCTATTACTGCGTGACCGTGTATGTCGGCGGGATCCGCTTCTACAAGCCGATCTTCATCGGCCAGATCGTCGAAGTAAGCGCGACGGTGGTCCACACCGGGACTTCGAGCATGCATATCGCGATCGACGTGTCGGCCACCGATCCGAAGACCGGCACCCGCAAGAAGACCACCCGCTGCCTGATCGTGTTCGTGGCAGTCGACGGGGCCGGCGATACGGTGCCGGTGCCGAGCTGGGAACCGGAATCGGAAGAAGACATCCGCCTGGAAAAGCAGGCAATCCGGATGGCGGAGCAGCAAAAGGAGCAGGAAAGCGAGCTGCTGGCGGTAAGGAAAACCGCCATCTCCTGAAGTGGAGCGGGCGCGGGCGCCTCAGGCGCGCAGCTTTGCGATCAATTCGTCGAGTGCATCCAGGTTCGCGAAGTCGATCACCAGCTGACCACGGTTTCTCGCCCCCAGTTTGATGCTGACCGGAGTGGCGAGCGTATCCGACAATTCCTCTTCGAGCCGCGCGATGTCGCGCGACTTTTCGCGCGGCCGCGCCTTGGCGCTTTCCCCGCCCTCGCTGGTGGCGCGCGCCACCAGCTTTTCCGCTTCGCGTACCGACATGCGCTTCGCGACCACCTGGTTGGCCAGCGTGATCTGGGTGGCGGCATCGGTCGCCAGCAATGCACGCGCATGCCCCATGTCGATATCGCCGGCCATCAGCATGGTCTGGACCGGTTTCGCGAGATTGAGCAGCCTTAACAGATTGGAAACCGCGCTGCGCGAGCGACCCACCGCGCCGGCCGCCTGCTCGTGGGTGAAATCGAAGTCGGTGATCAGCCGATGGATGCCCTGCGCCTCTTCCAGCGGATTCAAGTCTTCGCGCTGGATGTTTTCGATCAGCGCCATGGCGGCTGCCGCCTGGTCGTCGACATCCTTCACCAGCACCGGCACTTCATTCAGGCCTGCGAGCTGCGCGGCCCGGAAGCGGCGTTCGCCGGCGATGATTTCATAGCGTTCGCTGCCGTTGTGGCCGACCGGCCGCACCAGGATGGGCTGCATCAGCCCTTGCGCCTTGATCGATGCGGCCAGTTCGTTCAGGCTGCCTTCATCCATGCGGGTACGCGGCTGGTACTTGCCCGGCTGCATCCGGGACACCGGCAGTGCGGACGGAGCGCCCGGTACCGCGGGGACGGCCTCGTGGATATCGGAAGAACCGCCCAGCAATGCGTCGAGTCCACGCCCAAGCCCCTTCGATTTTTTCGTCACCATATTCTCATGCCTCACATTGACTGGATACGCTCGACCATTTCGGCGCCGAACGCGATATACGCCTGCGCCCCCTTGGCGCCCGGGTCGAAGGCCACGCCCGGCATGCCGTAGGACGGCGCTTCCGCCAGCCGGACATTGCGCGGGATGATGGTCTTGAACACCTTGTCGCCGAAATGCTGTTCGAGCTGCGCGGACACCTGCTGCGACAGGGTCATGCGCGGGTCGAACATCACGCGCAGCAAGCCGATGATCTTGAGGTCGGTATTGAGCTTCGCATGCACTTTCTTGATGGTGTTGACCAGGTCCGACAGGCCTTCCAGCGCGTAGTACTCGCACTGCATCGGAATGATCACGCCGTGCGCGGCGCACAGTCCGTTCAGGGTCAGCATCGACAGCGCCGGCGGACAATCGATCAGCACGAAGTCGTAGTCGGCATCGACCGCGGCGAGCGCCGTTTTCAGGCGTTTTTCGCGATTATCGAGTTCGACCATCTCGACTTCGGCGCCGGCCAGTTCGCGGTTGGCCGGCAGCACATCGAAGTTGCCACTGTCGGAATGCTTGCGGGCGGTCGCGACATCCGACATCCCGAGCAGCACTTCGTAGATCGAGGCTTCGAGTTCCGACTTGTTGATGCCGGCGCCCATGGTTGCATTGCCCTGCGGGTCGAGGTCGACCAGTAGCACACGCTGCTGCAGCTGCGCCAGGCCAGCGGCGAGATTGACGGCGGTGGTCGTTTTGCCGACGCCTCCCTTTTGGTTCGCAACGCAGAAAATTTTGGCCATGGACGAGTTCAGTTGATGGTGGATTCGGAAGCGCCGGCAGACACGGCGATATAGGGCCGGCTCATGATAGCCCGGCCCGCTCGATGACGATCAGGTGCCGTTCGGCGTTCAGGCCCGGCACCTGCAACGCCGGTGTTGCAGTCACCCGCCAGCCGGCCGGCAGGCGCGCGATTTCCTCAGCCGGCAATACGCCCTTCAGCGCGATGAAGCGCCCTCCCCGCTGCAGCAGGTGCTGCGACCAGCCGATGAAATCGGCAAGTTCGGCAAACGCGCGCGAAGTGATCGCGTCGTACGGCTCGGCTACCTGCAATTGCTCGACCCGGCCGGTATGCACGGTAACGTTGACCAGTCCGAGCTCGGCTTTCGCCTGGGTCAGGAACGCCGTCTTCTTGTGCACGGTATCGATCAGCGCCACTTGCAGTTGCGGACGCGCGATCGCCAGCACCATGCCCGGCAAGCCGCCGCCGGCGCCGACATCCAGCACCCGGCGAACCCCGGCGAAGGCCGGTACGGCGGCCAGCGAATCCAGCAAATGCTGGGTCACCATCTGAACCGGGTCGCGTACCGCGGTCAGATTGTAAGTGGAATTCCACTTCGACAACAACGCAAGATAATCCAGCAAGCGTTCGAGCTGCTCGCCGTCGAGGCCCAGCTGCAGCGCTTCGGCGCCGGCGGCGAGCAGCGGCATCAGCTTGTCCCGTTCGAATTGCATGCGCGCCGTCTCCGTCAATCCGCTGCCGCGGAAACGGAAGCCGCCGTGAATTCCTTGAAGCCGCCCTTCTTCAGGTGTACCAGCAGCAGCGAAATCGCGGCCGGCGTCACGCCCGATATGCGCGATGCCTGGCCCAGTGTCTCGGGCCTGTGCTTGTTCAGTTTCTGGCGCACTTCGACCGAAAGCCCGCGCACCTCCATGTAGTCGATGGTGGCCGGCAGCTTCAGCCCTTCGTAATGGTCATGACGCTCCACCTCGCGCGCCTGGCGATCGATGTAGCCGGCGTATTTGACCTGGATTTCGACCTGTTCCTTGACCGCCGCATCGTCGACACCGGGACCGGCCAGCGGCGTGCCGTCGCTGCCGGCCAGCGTCATCAGGCTGTCGTAGCTGACATTCGGACGTCGCAGCAGATCAGTAAGCGCATACTCGCGCTCGATCTCCTTGCCCAGTACGCGCTCCGCTTCCGCCTGCGGCACCAATCGCGGATTGACCCAGGTCGACTTCAGGCGCTCCAGCTCGCGCGCGATCGCTTCGCGCTTGGTTTCGAACGCGGCCCACTGCGCGTCGCCGACGCAACCGAGCGCACGTCCGGCTTCGGTCAGCCGCAGATCGGCATTGTCTTCGCGCAGGCTGAGCCGGTATTCGGCACGGCTGGTAAACATCCGGTAAGGCTCCTGCACTCCCTTGGTGATCAGGTCGTCGACCAGCACACCAAGGTAGGCCTGGTCGCGCCGCGGCGTCCAGGGCTCCCGCCCCTGCGTCAGCAGCGCCGCGTTCAATCCGGCCAGCAAGCCCTGCGCAGCCGCTTCCTCGTAACCGGTAGTGCCGTTGATCTGGCCGGCGAAGAACAGGCCCTGAATCGCACGGGTTTCCAGTGACGACTTGAGGCCGCGCGGATCGAAATAGTCGTACTCGATCGCATAGCCGGGACGTAATATATGTGCGTTTTCCAGCCCGCGCATCGAATGCACCAGTTCCAGCTGCACGTCGAACGGAAGGCTGGTGGAGATACCGTTCGGATAGAACTCGTTGGTAGTCAAGCCTTCCGGTTCCAGGAAGATCTGGTGCGAGCTCTTGTCCGCAAAGCGATGAATCTTGTCTTCGATCGACGGACAATAACGTGGCCCCACCCCCTCGATCACCCCGGTGTACATCGGACTGCGATCGAGACCGTGGCGGATGATGTCATGGGTGCGCTCGTTGGTATGCGTGATCCAGCAGGGCAATTGGCGCGGATGCAATGCAGCCGATCCCATTACCGAAAACACCGGAATGGGATCGAGATCGCCCGGCTGTTCCTCCATCACCGAAAAATCGATGCTACGGCCATCGATGCGTGGCGGCGTGCCGGTCTTGAGCCGGCCCTGCAGCAGCTTCAATTCTTTCAGCCGGGCCGATAGCGAAACAGCAGGCGGATCGCCGGCACGGCCCGCCGCATAATTATTCAGGCCCACATGGATCTTGCCGTCAAGGAAAGTGCCTGCTGTCAGCACCACTGCCCGCGCCCGAAAACGAATGCCGACCTGGGTCACCGCGCCGACTACGCGATCGCCTTCGACCATCAAGTCGTCGACCGCTTGCTGGAACAACCAGAGATTGGGCTGATTTTCCAGCCGGCTGCGGATCGCCTGCTTGTACAAGAGGCGATCGGCCTGGGCGCGGGTAGCACGCACGGCAGGCCCCTTGGATGAATTCAGGATACGGAACTGGATACCCGCTTCATCGGTAGCGATTGCCATCGCACCGCCCAGCGCATCCACTTCCTTTACCAGATGCCCCTTGCCGATGCCCCCTATCGACGGATTGCATGACATCTGCCCCAGGGTTTCTATATTGTGCGTCAACAATAGCGTTGTCTGGCCCATCCGAGCGGACGCAAGCGCTGCTTCGGTACCGGCGTGACCACCGCCGACGACAATAACATCGAATTCTTTGGGATAAAGCATGGTTCGCCTCGGGGAGACGTGAAGGGTATAAGGTGCAACAAGCCGGAGGCGAGATTATAAGGTCTTTTTCTCGTGCATCGTCCTACCGGCACCTACAAAGCCGCGATGTTTCACGTGGAACAGCGGCTAACCGCGCAACCGCCCCCACAGAAATGCGGCAAAACAACCAAGTCCGAGAAGGATCAACCAATACCCCCAATGCATACGCGGCCCCTCCTCGCTCAACTCTCCCTGCGCGAGATCGGCAGTACCCGGCACATAGCTCAACGTCGCAGCAGCGGTTTGCTCGGCTTCCCGGCGTGCGGCCCGAACCTCCGCGGCCAGCATATCGACCTGTGCAATCAGGTTTTCATCCATGACGGATGTGCTCGGTTCCGGAGCGGTTGGAAGCGGCATCTCCGCGTCCAACGTCAACTCGGGGATCTGCGGAGGCGGCGGCAAGGATGACGTGACAGCAGCAAGGGCAGTCGGTGCTGCCGGTTGCGCCGATGGAGACAAAAGATCGCCGAATTCGTCGTCCGGGTCGAACGAAATAATGGTGACCGGATCAGTTGGATCTTGCTGCAAGAAGCGTTCGACCACCGCGCTTTCCACTTCGTCCCCCTGCTGATCAGCGAGAGGCATCAAGACTTCGAGTATCAACTCCTTGCGGTGCAGCGTGGCGAGCGCGCGCTCGATACGTTCGGGCGTCAATGAAGTGAGCTTGTCCCGGATTACGCCGCAAGGCGTCACGCCGTCGATCACGATCAGTACTTGGCGCTCGCTTTGCGTCAACCCGCATTTCTTTTGATAGATCTCTTCGCGCCCGCTTGGTGAGCGCTGGAATATTGTGTCCGATGTGAACATGACGATTCTCCTCTCAACGTGTTTCACGTGAAACACCGGGGCTTATTTGAAAAAAGCGTCATATCCCGTCTTGACGATCAACACCGAAACCACCACCAGGAACAATTTACGTACGAAGCTACTACCGTTCCTGAGGGCAAGCCGGCTGCCTGCGAACGAGCCTGCCACGTTGAATACTGCCATCGTCAATCCTATCTGCCACAACAGATGACCGCTATACCCAAACCACAACAACGCAGCCAGATTGCACGCGATATTCACCACCTTCGCGGCTACCGACGCGCCAAGGAAATCGAAGCCGAAAAAGCGGACAAACAGGAACATCAGGAAGCTGCCGGTCCCAGGTCCGAAAAAGCCATCGTAGAATCCTATTCCGGCACCGACGCCGACTGCGATCAGGCGCTCGCGGCCACCGGCATGCAGCGGGGCATGGACGGCACCCAGACTCTTCTTCCTGAATGTATAAACTGCCACGGCAAACAGGATGAACGGCAGCAACATGCGCAGGAAATCCGCCGGCACGCGGGTGACAGTGTAAGCCCCCAGGAAAGACAGGCCGAATGCTGCAATCGCCGCCGGTGCCGCAGTGTTCCACTCGACCTTGACCCTTTTCGCATAACCGAAGGCAGCGGCGCCGGTACCCCAGACACCGGCCAGTTTGCTGGTGCCGAGCAGGGTCGCTGGCAGCACCGACGGCAATACCGAAAACAGCGCCGGGATCTGTATCAACCCTCCCCCGCCTACCACCGCATCGACCAGGCCGGCCACGAACGCGGCGGCGGATAGCACAATATAATCAACGATCACGTCATACCTTGGGGGTGGCGCACGGGCAGGAATAGTTCAGATGAGCAATATTTTACCTTGGAGCATCGCTTGCCGCCCTCCCCCTATAAGGTGAATCGTTTTCTTACAGGTATTCGGAAACCTGCCGGGGATACGCATCCGCGTACGATTGCTACAATAGAAAATCACTAAAGAAAACCCATAAAGGAGACAGGATGAATACCACTGTGCCGTTCGGCCCCTTTACTTTCAGCACGGTTCCGCACATCGTTTGCGAGTCTGGCGCCGCAAACCAGATCGGGCCGCTGGCGGCCCAACACTTTCCCGCAGTGCGCCGGGCACTGGTAGTGACCGACGCCGGCTTCCTCCGAACCGGCCTGGTCGAGGGTCCGATTGCCAGCCTGCGTGATGCCGGAATAAGCGCCGACATCTTTTCCGACGTGGTGGCTGACCCGCCGGAAGCAGTGGTGCTGCGTGCGGTAGCCGATGCCCGCAACAGAGGCACCGAACTGGTGATCGGGCTAGGGGGCGGCAGCTCGATGGATGTTGCAAAGCTGATCGCAGTGCTGGCAGGGAGCGACCAGGAACTGAAGACAATGTATGGGATCGGCAACGTCAAGGGTAAGAGATTGCCATTGATGCAAGTACCCACTACCGCTGGAACCGGCTCTGAAGTTACGCCGATTTCGATTGTGACCACCGGCGAGACGACAAAAATGGGCGTGGTTTCCCCCCAGCTGTATGCAGATGTCGCAATCCTGGACGCCGCACTGACTACCGGATTGCCGCCCAAGGTGACCGCAGCCACCGGCATCGATGCGATGGTGCATGCGATCGAGGCCTACACGACACGCCACAAGAAGAATCCGCTATCCGATATGCTGGCCTGCCAGGCATTGAAGTTGCTGTCGGAAAACATCGTGGCGGCTTGCGAAGATGGCGGTAATCTGCAGGTACGCCAGGCAATGCTGCTGGGAGCGACCCTGGCGGGCCAGGCATTCGCCAATGCTCCCTGCGCCGCGGTCCATGCGCTGGCCTATCCGATCGGCGGCATCTTCCATGTCCCGCACGGCTTGTCCAATTCGCTGGTGCTGCCGCACGTGCTGCGCTTCAATGCGCCGCACGCGGCTCATCTGTACGCGGAACTGGCCGACATCGTCGCTCCCGGCACCACCGGCTCTGCAGAAGCCCGCACCCAAGCCTTGATCGACAAGATGGAGTGGATCGCCGAGCGTACCGGCATCGAAGTCCGGTTGCGGCAAGTCGGCATCACTGAATCCGACCTGGATCGGCTAGCCGACGACGCGATGCTGCAAACCCGGTTATTGACCAATAACCCATGCGAAGTAAGGCGCAGCGACGCACGCGCGATCTACGCGGCGGCGCTGTAAGAACTTGATGGCAGGCACCTCGCTTATTTGAGCGAGGGTGACGGTCGAACGCGCGCGATGATCTCGCCGACGATGCCACGCCGGAACACGAGGACGCAGACGATGAAGATGAAGCCAGTGGCGATCGTCACCGACTGGCCCAGCTGGTTGAACCAGTCCACCCCGCTCGCAT
>CBIHOK010000160.1:0-8857 GCA_966211575.1 uncultured Noviherbaspirillum sp. | reverse complement strand
AGATGCCCTTGCTGTCGAACAGCAGGCGGCCGATCAGCGTGCTCTTGCCGTCATCGACCGAGCCGGCGGTGATGAAGCGCAGCAGCCCGCGTTCGCTAACCGCAGGAGCGGGCACGATTTGTTCGGCAACTTGTTCGACAACTTGTTCGGCAATGTTTTCGGCGACTACGGCGTTCATCAGAAATACCCTTCTTTCTTGCGTTTTTCCATCGAGGCTTCGGAGGTCTGGTCATCCATGCGGGTCGCACCGCGCTCGGTGATCTGGGTCACCGCGGTCTCCGCGATGATCGCGTCGACCGTCGTCGCGTCGGAGGCGACCGGGCAGGTGCACGAAACGTCGCCCACGGTGCGGAAGCGCACCATCCGGGTTTCGACCGTTTCGCCATCCTTCGGCGGCGTCAGCTCGCTCAGCGGCACCAGCAGGCCGTTGCGCGGGATCACTTCACGCTCATGCGCGAAATAGATCGACGGCAGCGCCAGCTGTTCGCGCGCGATGTATTGCCAGACGTCGAGTTCGGTCCAGTTCGAGATCGGGAATACGCGCATGTTCTCGCCCGGATGGACCCGGGTGTTGTACAGGTCCCAGAGTTCGGGACGCTGCGCTTTCGGATTCCACTGGCCGAACTCGTCGCGGAACGAAAAGATGCGTTCCTTCGCGCGCGCCTTTTCCTCGTCGCGCCGCGCGCCGCCCATGCAGGCGTCGAACTTGTGTTCGGCGATCGTTTCCAGCAGCGTGACGGCCTGGGCCGCATTGCGCGAATCGGTTTGCGGATTGCGCAGGCGCACGGTGCCGCGCCTGATCGAATCCTCGACCGAGCCGACGATCAGGCGCTCGCCCATTTCGGCCACGCGCCGGTCGCGGAAGGCGATCACTTCGGGGAAGTTGTGGCCGGTATCGATGTGCACCAGCGGAAACGGGAATTTGCCGGGGCGGAATGCCTTTTCCGCGATCCGTAGCATCACTACCGAGTCCTTGCCGCCCGAGAACAGCAGCGCCGGGTTCGCGCATTCGGCCGCGACCTCGCGCATGATGTGGATCGCTTCCGATTCGAGCCAGTCCAGGTGGCGGTTGCTGGCGGCATCCAGAAAGAGTTTTTCGACTGCTGTATTCATAATGGTTTATGCAACTGATTTGATTCGGACAAGTTTGCCATCGACGACGTGCAAGCCGCACTCTTTCGACTCCGGGTTTTCCCACCACCAGCGGCCGGCGCGAATGTCTTCCCCCGGCTGGATCGCCCGCGTACAGGGCTCGCAGCCGATCGACGGGTAGCCTTTGTCATGCAGCGGGTTGTACGGCACCCGGTTGACACGGATGTAAGCCCACACGTCGTCTTCCGACCAGTCAGCCAGCGGGTTGAACTTCGTCATTCCGTGCGCCGCATCGTCTTCCTGTACCGCCAGTTCGCTGCGCGTCGTCGACTGGGCGCGCCGCTGGCCGGTGACCCAGGCCTTGTTGCCGGCGAGTGCGCGCTTGAGCGGCTCCACCTTGCGGATGCGGCAGCATTCCTTGCGCATCTCGACGCTGTCGTAGAACGCGTTCAGCCCGTACTGGTCGACATAGGCGTCCACTGCCGCCGCCTCCGGCTTGTACAGCGTGACCTCGTAATCGTAAGTGTCGCGGATACGGTCGAGCATCGCCAGCGTTTCGCGATGCAGGCGTCCGGTTTCCAGCGTGAAGATGCCGATCGGCAGCCGCGCGCGCAGGATCATGTCGGTCAGCACCATGTCTTCGGCAGCCAGGCTGGACGCGAATACGGCCGGGCTGAAGCGATCGGCGATCGTCGCCAGCGTTGCCTGGGTTGCGCTGACCAGCGCAGTGAGGGTGGCGGTCGTCATCGACTTATTCCTGCACGGCTTTCTGCCCGCGCTCGACACGGCGGAACAACGGCGATTTCAGGTCCCAGGCAGCCTGATACGCTTCCGAGAAATCGTACAGGCTCTTCAATGCATCCTGGATACTGCGGTCTTCGCGCGTCGCGAACGCGTTGAAGCCGACGCGCTGCATGTAGAACATCTGGTCGCGCAGCACGTCGCCGATCGCGCGCAGTTCGCCCTCGAAGCCGAGGCGCGTGCGCAGGTTGTAGGCGATCGAAAAGCCCCGGCCGTCGGAAAACTTCGGGAAATCGACCGCGACCAGCGGCAACTGCGCCAGGTCTTCCTTCAGCACTTCCGGCCGCTCGTGGCTGGCGATCCAGACGCCGATGTCGGTGCGCTTTTTCAGCGCGCTGCGCTGTGCTTCCCACACCGCCAGCGGAACGATGAATTTGCCGGCAGGGACCTCCACGGCTTCCGGCGCGCTGCCCGGTTCCGGCCGCAGCACCGTCCAGTCGTCGTTGACGATGGCTTTGTCCTTGATGATTTCACGCATACTCGTCTTCCCCTACCAGAGCGCCGCCTTCGATCGGCGAAGCATAGACATGTTGTTTGAACGGTTCGACGCCGATCCGGCGCACGGTATCGATGAAGCGTTCGCCGGCGACCCGGTTCCGCACGTATACCTGCAGCAGGCGGTCGATCACGCCCGGCACCTGGAGCGCCGAGAACGACGGGCCGATGATCTTGCCGAGCGAACTGTGGTTGCCCTGGGCGCCGCCGATCGAAATCTGATACCACTCGGAACCGTCCTTGTCGACCCCGAGGATGCCGATGTTGCCGATATGGTGGTGGCCGCAGGCATTGATGCAACCCGACATGTTCAGTTCGATTTCGCCGATGTCGTGCTGGAAATCGATGTCTTCGAAACGCTCGGTGATGGCGGCCGCGATCGGGATCGACTTTGCGTTCGCGAGCGAGCAGAAATCGCCGCCCGGGCAGCAGATGACGTCGGTCAGCAGGCCGATGTTCGGTGTCGCCAGTTGATGCGCCTTGGCTTCGCCCCACAACGTGAACAGCTCGGACTGCTTGACGTCGGCCAGCACCAGGTTCTGCTCATGGGTGACGCGCAGTTCGCCGAAGCTGTAGCGGTCGGCCAGGTCGGCGACGAAATCCATCTGTTCGGCGGTTGCGTCGCCCGGCGGCACGCCCGGCTTCTTCAGCGACAGCACGACGATCGCGTAACCCGGTACCTTGTGCGGCTTGACGTTGCGCTTCATCCAGTTGTCGAAAGCCCGGCTCTGCGCCCGTTGCTGCTTGAGCAGTGAATCTTCGTTGACCAGCGTTTCGTAGGCCGGCGGCGTGAAATAGGCGGCGATCCGGTTGAACTCCTCGGTGGTGATGGTGCCGGGGCCGTCCTTCAGGTCAGCCCATTCTTCCTCGACCATGCGAGCGAATTCCTCGACGCCGGTCGCTTTCAGCAGGATCTTGATGCGCGCCTTGAACTTGTTGTCGCGCCGGCCGTACTGGTTGTAGACGCGCAGGATCGCTTCGATATAGGTCAGCAGGTGCTGCCACGGCAGGAATTCGCGGATGAAGCTGCCCAGGATGGGGGTGCGTCCGAGGCCGCCGCCGACCAGTACGCGGAAACCGATTTCGCCCTGCTCGTTCTTGACGATCTCGATGCCGATGTCGTGCATCTGGATCGCAGCCCGGTCCTCTTTCGCCGCATTGAACGCGATCTTGAACTTGCGCGGCAGATAGGCGAATTCGGGATGGAAGGTGCTCCACTGGCGTACCAGCTCCGCATACGGACGCGGATCGACCAGTTCGTCGGCGGCGACTCCCGCGTATTCGTCGGCGGTGGTGTTGCGCACGTCGTTGCCCGAAGTCTGGATCGAGTGCATCTCGACCGAGGTCAGGTGTTCGAGGATGTCGGGAGTGTCTTCCAGATCAATCCAGTTGAACTGGATGTTCTGGCGCGTCGTGAAATGGCCGTAGCCGCGATCGTATTTGCGCGCGATGAAGGCGAGCTTGCGCAACTGCGTCGACGACAGCAGGCCGTACGGAATCGCGATCCGGTACATGTAGGCATGACGCTGCATGTAAAGACCGTTCTGCAGGCGCAGCGGCAGGAATTCCTCTTCGGTCAGCTCGTCGGCGATACGGCGGCGTACCTGGTCGCGGAATTGCGCAACCCGTTCCTTGACGATCAGGCGGTCATATTGGTCGTAGCGATACATGTCTGTATTCCTTAAAAAACCAGTTTGGCGGCAACGCCGGCCAGGGTGGTGGCCAGCAGCGCGCGCAGAATTTTTTCGGGGACGGCGCGCGAGGCGAGCGAGCCGATCGTGATTCCGGGGACCGAACCCAGCAGCAGGGCGCCCAGCAGGTTCCAGTCGATCGAGCCGAGCCACCAGTGGCCGAATGCGGCGATCGCGGTCAGCGGCACCGCGTAGGCGATATCGGTGCCGGCGATTTCGGCCGGGCTCAGGCGCGGATACAGCAAGACCAGGATGGTGGCGCCGATGGCGCCGGCGCCGATCGAGGAAACGGTGACCAGGGAGCCGAGGATCGCGCCGACCAGGACGGTGGCGGCGGTCAGCTTCTTACCCTGCAGCTGGCGCCCCGGGCGCGCCGCCACCCAGCCCTGCAGGCGGCCGCGGAACAGCAGCGCCACCACGGTCAGCAACACCGAGCTGGCGATCGAGTAGCGGATGATCTCGCCGATTTCGGCATTCAGCGCACCGAAATGCTTGAGTGCCAGCGTTGCGGCCAGCGCGGCCGGCAAGGCGCCCGCGCACAGGCGTGCGACGATTCCCCAGCGCACGGTGCCGCCGAGTCGGTGGGCCAGCGTGCCGGCAGTCTTGGTGGTGGCGGCGAACGCCAGGTCGGTGCCGACTGCGACGCTCGGGTGCACGCCGAACAGCAGGGTCAGCAGCGGCGTCATCAGCGAACCGCCGCCGACGCCGGTCAAGCCGATCAGCAGGCCTACGCCAAAGCCGGAAACCACATAAGAAAGAGTCATGTCACCTCGCGCAAAGTAGCATGAATCGTAATAAACTCATTCCTTATTCCAAACTACTTAGTATTTATTTGCTTATATGGCCGCCGGATATAAACAGGAACGGCCAGCGCATAAGCAATGAATCCCGCCCGCAGATGAATCTTCACCAACTTCGCTTCGTGCGCGAGGCGGTACGACAGAATTTCAACCTGACCGAGGCAGCCAAGGCGCTGTTTACCTCCCAGCCGGGTGTATCGAAAGCGATCATCGAACTGGAAGAGGAGCTGGGTGTCGACATCTTTACCCGGCACGGCAAGCGCATCCGCGGCCTGACCGAACCGGGACGGGCCGTGTTGCGCTCCGTCGAGCTGATCATGCAGGAAATCGAGGGCTTGAAGCGGATCGGCAAGGAATTTGCGGCCCAGGACAGCGGCAGCTTCACCATTGCCACCACCCATACCCAGGCCCGTTACGCGCTGCCCAAGGTGGTGCAGGCGTTCACGCAGAAATATCCGAAGGTGAGATTGTCATTGTTGCAAGGAAATCCGAAGCAGATTGCCGACATGGTGGCGAAGGACCAGGCCGACCTGGCGATTGCGACCGAGGCGATCGCCAGCGCCGAAGGCTTGATTTCCTTGCCGTGTTATCAATGGGAGCACGTGGTGGTGGTGCCGCCCGAACATCCGCTGCTGAAGTCGAAAGCGCTGACGCTGGAAGAAATCGCCGGCTATCCGCTGATTACGTACGACAGCGCGTTTACCGGACGCGCCAAGATCGACCATGCGTTTTCGATACGTCAACTGAAGCCCGATATCCTGCTGGAAGCGATCGACGCGGACGTGATCAAGACCTATGTCGAGCTCGGTATGGGGGTCGGCATCATTGCCGGCATGGCGTTCGATACGGACCGCGACCGCGGGTTACGCGCAATTCCGGTCGGCCATCTGTTCGGCACCAATGTCTCGCGCATCGCGCTCAAGCAGGGCGGCTATCTGCGCGGTTACGTATACAGCTTCATCGAATTGCTGTCTCCCACGCTGAACCGCAAGCTGATCGAACAGGTGATGAACGGCGAGAAGGACAGTTACGAGCTGTGAGGCCGTTGGGTGCCTGGTCGAAGCGGCAACGGCGTGCCGCCGGCCTTTTCGCCAGCGCCGGCCACGTCGGTGTGTACGCATTGCCGGCACGGTTTTGCAAACAGGCGGCGAGCGAGCACTTGCTGACAGCCGTGTCCGGCACTGATCGAAATGGCATGAGGGCTGCTCGTGGTGCGTGACAGCCGGGCCTGATCGGTTGTAGAATCGCCCCGTCATTGGGGAGTAGCCGCCCTCCGAATTGCGAGAGGGGCTTGCGTCAACAGACTTGAACCGCCCGGTTCATGGCGCAGGCAGCCCAGGTTTGGCGAGACCTTTGACCACGAGCCTCCCTGGCCGGAGGGCGCGTGGTCATTGGTATCGATCCGGCCGTGGAGCATTCATGGAAGCTTTCCTCGTCTCGACCGGAATCGTCGCCCTTGCCGAAATGGGCGACAAGACCCAACTCCTGTCGCTGCTGCTGGCAGCGAAATTCCGCCGTCCGGTCCCGATCATCCTTGCGATCCTGGTTGCCACGCTGCTGAACCACGGGCTTGCCGGCGCCCTGGGCAGCTGGATTACCACGATGGTGGGCAAGGATGTGCTGCGCTGGGTACTGGGCCTGTCCTTCATTGCGATGGCCGGCTGGACGCTGATTCCCGACAAGCTCGACGACGTGCAGGCCCGGCCGGCCCGCTTCGGCGTATTCGGCGCGACGCTGATCGCCTTCTTCCTCGCGGAAATGGGGGACAAGACGCAGGTGGCGACGATTGCGCTCGCCGCGAAGTATTCGGCATTTCCCGCGGTGGTCGCCGGCACCACGCTAGGCATGATGATTGCGAACGTCCCCGCCGTCCTGCTCGGCAGCCGCATCACGAAGGCGGTGCCGCTGAAGCTGGTGCATACGATCGCAGCGGCGATCTTCGCGCTGCTGGGCGTGCTGACGCTGCTCAATGTCGGTCATCTCCAGGTGTTCAATCACGCTGCATGAGCGACCGGGAGCCCAGTTGCCGGCATGCGCGCAGGGTTTTCAGCAGGGCCAGCGACAGGCGCGCCGGCATGCCGCCGTCCCCGGCCCGGCTGGCGTTTTCCAGCAGCTTGGAACGCAGCCGCTGCAGGCGGCCCGCGATCGCGATCCTGAATGCCATGCCGCCGTTGAGCAGCAGATGCAGGTAGGAGCGATAGATGGTCATCCGGTACAGCGCGCGATCGACGCCGAGCAGCAGGTACTTGTAATCGTAGCGGCCCCACAGGAAGTGGAATTCCTTTCCGCCGCGCCGGATGCATTCGCAAATCGTCAGGTAGGCGCACAGCGTGCCGAGGCGGTAACTGTCGTACAGCGGATCGTGGGCCAGCACGTGCGCGAAATAGTTTTCGCCGACACGGCAGCAGATGGCGCCGGCGCAGGTCCGGCCGTTGATGCTGACGACGATGACCAGGCCCCGCCATCTGGCCAGACGGATGATCCGCTCGGTCTCCCGGAAGTCCAGCGAAGAAACCTTGTTCTTGCTGGCCATCCGGGCCCGGTTCAGCGCAATGATCTCGCGTATCTGCGTTTCGTCCACCTGGTCGCCGGCACGCACTTCCCAGTGTAGCGATGGGAAGCAGCGTTTGAGCCGGTTCATCCGGTAATTGATGGTCTTGCGCGTCGATTTTCCGAGTCGGGCATGATAGTCGTCGGCGCTCGCGGGAAGTTCGAGGACGATATCTTCGGTGCAGTAATGGCGCTGCGCGGGATAGGCGCAGCGGCTGTGCGAGGTGCAGATGGCATTGAAGGAGACAATTCCCACCTGCGGATAACGCGCAAGGATATGGCGCGTGAATCGATCGACTTCCTCGATATCGAGGTTGATCTGTTCGTTCAGTACGCTGGCCTTGCCGTTTTCGATGCGCACCAGCAGAACCGCGATCGGTGTGCCGTTCTGTTCGGCGACATAGGTGCTGGTGCATTCCGCCATGCCGTCGTCGGCATTCAGATGGTGCAAGGTCGAGTATACGTTGGCGTAGAGCCTTTCCAGCTCGGCCTCTACAAATGATGGAATCGAATTTTCGTAGAAAGTTATCTTGACGTCGGGTGCCGTCATACTCGCTCCATGATTGTTATGGTTCCCCCTGCGCGGCAGGTGATGGCTGTTTGATGGAGCGAGCGAAGAAAGTTCGGGGCGCCCGGCGGGTTTGACGGGGGCTGTTGTGAGAGGTCAAACGGATTGCCGCAGGCTATCCGTTCGCGGTTGCTTCTTATTTAGGCAGCTTGCTTCGATGTTTTCGAACGGTTCAGGACGCGGCGATATCAATGCCAGATCACGCCGTTCTTGCCGACGATGGTCAGTTCCACGAAGCGTGAACCGTCGTGATCGGTAGGCGAATAACCGATTCGTATCCCACCCAGGTCGACATCGTTCATGCCGTTCAGTGCCTCGACGATCCTGGCACGAGTGGGATGCGGACCGGCCCGGCGCAGCGCTTCCGCCATCAGCTTGGCGGCGACGAATCCTTCGAGTGCCGCATACGATGCAGGGGGCGCATCCGGGGTGGCTTTCAGCACGTGCAGGAATTCCCGTACCACCGCATCTTCGAGGTCGCCCGGATACGGCATCACCTGCATCACGCCGATGCCGCGGCCGTAGTCGCCCAGTGAAGCGAAGAATTCCTCGGAATTCACGTTCGACAGCATCGCGAACTGCGGCTGCAATCCGCGCATCCGGATCTGCCTGACGAAGCTGGCGCACGCGGTCGGCGTGCAGGCCATCAGCACTGCCTGCGGATTCACCGCTGCGATTCGCTGCACCGCCTGGCCGACATCCATTTTCTTGCGGTCATATTTCGCGATCGCGACCGGTGCCAGGTGGCGGGTCTGCAGGCTGCGTTCGAAACCGGCCAGGCCGTCGCGCCCGAACGCGTCGTCCTGCGCCAGGATCGCGACCTTGGTGATGTGCAGCATGCCTAGAGGGTGTTATGAACT
>CBIHOK010000159.1:0-8894 GCA_966211575.1 uncultured Noviherbaspirillum sp. | reverse complement strand
CTGCCGCTGACGCTGGCCGTGGGCGCGCTGGTGGCCCACATCGACCAGATCGGCGAGGCGCTGCGCGCGCTCACCGCCTGGCGTCCGCCGCCCACGCCGCCGGCCTGGCTGGCGGGGCTGCCTTTCGTCGGTCCGCATCTGGTACGGGCCTGGGAGCAGGCGCTGTCGTCGCCCCGGCCGACGCTGCTCGAAATGGTCACCGACCCCGACGTACCGCCGCTGCCGCCGCATATTTCCGCCAAGCAGGCCAAGGCTTACCTGTCGGCGCTGCTGCATGGCGATTCCGATTCGCTCGGCATCATCAAGGAGTCGGCGAAGCAGACCTGGGACTCGCTGTTCCCCGGCGGGAAATAGCTTGGCAGGCAGCCTGGCAGGCAGATTCGCCGCGCCTGCCCTGTTTCCGCCATAGCGAAGCGAGAGCGGCCGTCGCACCGGCCCTCTTGCCCCCGGTCCTGTTCCACCACCCATCCGATACCGCCATGAGCGTCCGCATCGATCGCATCACCCCATCCGCCTATCGGATTCCGACCGACGCGCCGGAGTCCGACGGCACCCTTGCCTGGGACTCGACCACGCTGGTGCTGGTCCATATCGAGGCCGGCGGCAAGACCGGCATCGGCTACAGCTATGCAGACGGCGCCACGGCAAAGCTGATCGCCGACCTGCTGGCGCCGCTGCTGGTCGCGCACGATGCGCTGGCCGTCAACGCGCGCTGGCATGACATGGTGCATGCGATCCGCAATCTCGGCCGCCCCGGCATCAGCTCGATGGCGATTGCCGCGGTCGACAATGCGCTGTGGGACCTGAAGGCGAAACTGCTGGACCTGCCGCTGGCCGAACTGTTGGGCCGGGCGCGCCCCGCGATCCCGGTGTACGGCAGCGGCGGCTTCACCAGTTATTCGCTGGAACGGCTGCGCCAGCAGTTGCACGACTGGGCGCAGAGCGGCATGCAATACGTGAAGATGAAGATCGGACGCGAGCCGGACACCGATCTGCAGCGGGTGCAGGCTGCGCGCGACGCGATCGGCAACATGGCGGCGCTGTTCGTCGATGCCAACGGAGCCTATACCCGCAAGCAGGCGCTCGAATTCGCGTACAACTTCGCCGAATTCGGCGTCACCTGGTTCGAGGAACCGGTCTCGTCCGACGACCTGGTCGGCTTGCGCATGATGCGCGACCGGGCACCGCCCGGCATGTCGGTTTCCGCCGGCGAATACGGCTACCACCTGCCCTATTTCCGGCAGATGCTGGAAACGCAGGCGGTCGACGTGCTGCAGGCCGACGCCACCCGTTGCGGCGGCATCACCGGCTTTCTCGGCGTGGCCGCGCTGTGCGAGGCATTCAATGTGCCGCTGTCCAGCCACTGCGCGCCGACCCTGCACCTGCCGCTCTGCTGCGCCGCGCGGCCGGCGCTGCACCTCGAGTATTTCCACGACCACGCCCGCATCGAGCACATGCTGTTCGACGGCGCGCCGGGGCCCGACAACGGCCGGCTCGCCCCCGACCTGAGCCGCCCCGGGCTCGGCATCGATTTCAAGGAAAAGGACGCGCAATGCTACAGAATCTAGTCGATACCCGTTCCTCCGCACCGCCGCTGGCAGCCGGCTTCGGCGACATGAAGCAACTGGAAATGGAACTCAAGTCCGCGCTGGAAGGCGAAGTCCGATTCGACGCCGGCAGCCGCGCGCTGTACGCGACCGACGCGTCGAGCTATCGCCAGGTGCCGATCGGAGTAGTGATTCCACGCACCATCGAAGACGTGATCCGCACCGTGCGCCTGTGCTACCGCTACGGCGCTCCGGTGCTGTCGCGCGGCGGCGGCACCAGCCTGTGCGGCCAGAGCTGCAACGTCGCGGTCATCATGGACTTCTCCAAGTACCTCAACAACATCATCGCGATCGACAGGAAGAGCAAGACCGCGCGGGTACAGCCCGGCGTGGTGCTGGACGACCTGCGCCATGCGGCGGAAAAGCAGGGCCTGACCTTTGCGCCCGACCCGTCCACCCACGACCACAACACGCTGGGCGGCATGATCGGCAACAACTCCTGCGGGCCGCACTCGGTGATGGGCGGCGAAACCGTTGCCAACGTGATCGAGCTCGACATTCTCACCTATGACGGCACCCGGATGACGGTGGGCGCCACCAGCGACGAGGAACTGGAAAAGATCCTCCGGGGCAATGACCGGCGCGGCGAAATCTATCACCAGCTGAAACAGCTGCGCGACCGCTATGCGGACGAAATACGGCGCCGCTTTCCCGAGATTCCGCGCCGCGTGTCCGGCTACAACCTGGTCAGCCTGTTGCCTGAACACGGCTTCAATGTCGCAAGAGCGCTGGTCGGATCCGAAGGCACCTGCGTCGTGGTGCTCGAAGCGAAGCTGCGCCTGGTGGACAACCCGGCGGCACGCTCGCTGCTGGTGCTCGGCTACCCGGACGTCTACTCGGCCGGCGACCACGTGCCGGAAGTGATGAAGCATGGCCCGATTGCACTGGAAGGCATGGACGACCGCCTGATTTCCGACATGAAGAAGGTGCGCCTGCATCCGCAGGACGTGAAGCTGCTGCCGGACGGTGCCGGCTGGCTGCTGGTCGAATTCGGCGGCGACAGCAAGCAGGAATCCGACGACAAGGCGCGCAAGCTGATGGAGGCGCTGAAGAAGGCCGACAATCCGCCTTCCATGTTCCTGTACGACGATCCCCCGGTCGAAGAGAAACTGTGGAAGGTGCGCGAAGCCGGCCTCGGTGCGACCGCCCACGTGCCCGACGCGCCGCTCACCTGGGAAGGCTGGGAAGACTCCTCGGTGCCGCCCGAGCGGCTCGGCGATTACCTGCGGGCGCTGCGCAAGCTGCTGGAGAAATACGGCTATGCCTGCGACCTGTACGGCCACTTCGGCCAGGCTTGCGTACACACGCGGATCGACTTCGATCTCGAAACGGCCGAGGGCATCGCCACGTTCAAGCGCTTCCTGCACGAAGCCGCGCATCTCGTGGTAAGCATGGGCGGCTCGATTTCCGGCGAACACGGCGACGGCCAGTCCAAGGCGGAACTGCTGCCGATCATGTTCGGCGAAGAACTGATGCAGGCGTTCCGCGAATTCAAGGGCATCTGGGACCCGCACTGGAAAATGAACCCGGGCAAGATCATCAATGCCAATCTCGCCGATTCCAACCTGCGCCTCGGCACCAGCTACAACCCGCCGGCCGTGCCGGTGAAATTCCACTATCTGAGCGACAACGGCAATTTCTCGCGCACGCTGCTGCGCTGCGTCGGCGTCGGCGAATGCCGCAAGAAGGAAGGCACGATGTGCCCCAGCTACATGGCCACGCGCGAGGAAATGTATTCGACGCGCGGCCGCGCTCACCTGCTGTTCGAGATGCTGCGCGGCGAGACGCTGCGCGGCGGCTGGAAGAGCGAACCGGTACGCGAAGCGCTCGACCTCTGCCTGTCATGCAAGGGCTGCAAGGGCGAATGCCCGGTCAACGTCGACATGGCGACCTACAAGGCCGAGTTCATGGCGCATTACTACGAGGGGCGGATGCGGCCGTTCAACGCCTATGCGTTCGGATTGATCGATCGCTGGGCCAGGGCGGCCTCGCACATGCCGCGCGTCGCGAACTTCCTGTCGTCGCGCCAGCCGTTCGCCGGCCTCGCGAAGAAGGCAGCCGGCATCGCCCCGCAACGCCGCATCACGCAGTTCGCGCCGCAGACCTTCGCCGACTGGTTCCGCCGCCGCACTCCGGGCAATCCGGGCGGCAAACCCGTCGTACTGTGGCCCGACACCTTCAACAACTACTTCCATCCCGACGTCGCCAAATCCGCGGTCGAAGTGCTGGAGCATGCCGGCTACAAGGTCGAAATCCCGGCCGGCCATGTCTGCTGCGGCCGCCCGCTCTACGAATTCGGGATGCTGGACCGCGCGAAATCCTACCTGGAAAACGTGCTCGGCGTGCTGGAAAGGCCTATCCGCGCCGGCATCCCGGTGGTCGGGCTGGAGCCGGCCTGCGTATCGGTATTCCGCGATGAACTGCCGGATCTGTTGCCCTACAACGAACAGGCAAAGCGACTGCACGAACAGACCTTCCTGCTGAGTGAACTGCTGGAGCGCGAAGGCGGCGATTTCCCGTTCCCCGCGCTGCAAAAGCGCGCCGTGGTACACGGGCACTGCCATCACAAGTCGATACTGAAGATGGACGCCGAGGAATCGGTGCTGAAGAAGCTGAAACTGGATTTCAACGTACTGGACTCGGGCTGCTGCGGCATGGCCGGGTCATTCGGCTTCACCGAGGAAAAATACGACGTGTCGATCGCCTGCGGCGAGCGGGTGCTGCTGCCCGCCGTGCGCAATGCCAGCCACGATACGCTGATTCTCGCCAACGGCTTCAGTTGCCGCGAGCAGATCATGCAGACCACCGCGCGCGAACCGCTGCATCTGGCGCAGGTGCTGGCGATGTCGCTGAAGCAGGGAGGCGGATCGGGAGCGTGAGCGGCGCTCATCCGGGTCGCGTCAACGCAGGTTTTTTCAGCGCAGCGGCGCCAGCAATCCTTCCAGGTCGTCCGCGCTGAACTTGGCCTCGAACGCTTCGTCGCTTCCCAGCACCGCCTCGGCCAGCGCCGCCTTGCGCGCCTGCAGTTCCAGGATGCGCTCCTCGATGCTGCCTTCGACCACCAGCTTGTAGACGAATACCGGCTGCCGCTGGCCGATACGATGGGCGCGCGCGGTGGCCTGCTCCTCCACCGCCGGGTTCCACCACGGATCGAGATGAATCACGGTGTCGGCCGCCGTCAGGTTGAGGCCGCCGCCGCCGGCTTTCAGGCTCGCCAGCAGGATCGGCACTTCCTGCCGCTGGAAACGGGCGACGACTTCGCCGCGCGTCGCCGCCGGCGTGTCGCCGGTCAGCGCCAGCCACGGCAAGCGCAGAACATCCAGCTCGGCCTGCAGCAGGGCGAGCATTTCGGTGAACTGCGAAAACACCAGGATGCGCCGCCCTTCGTCCACCAGCGACGGCAGCATGTCGCCCAGCATTTCCAGCTTCGCGCGCTCCATGTCGGGCGGATGCGAGACGCCCTTGAGCAGCCGGGGATCGCAGCATACCTGGCGCAGCTTCAGCAATGCATCCAGGATGGTGATCTGCGCGCCGGCAAAGCCCTTGCGCCGCAACACGCGCCGCACCTGCTCGTCGGCGGCAACCCGCACGCTTTCGTACAGGTCGCGCTGCCGGCCCCGCAATTGCACGCGCTTGACCAGGTCGGTGCGCGGCGGCAGTTCGCCCGCCACCTCGTCCTTGCGCCGCCGCAGGATGAAGGGCCGCACCCGTTGCGCCAGCAGTTGCGCGCGCAGGGTCTCGCCGTTGACCTCGATCGGCTTGCGCCACAGCCGCGCAAAACTGCGGGCGTCGCCGAGAAAACCCGGCATCAGGAAATCGAACTGCGCCCACAGCTCGCCCAGGTGGTTTTCGAGCGGTGTGCCGGTCAGACACAGCCGATGGCGCGCGCTCAGCCGGCGCACCGCATGGGCGCTGCGCGCGGCCGCATTCTTTACCGTTTGCGCCTCGTCGAGGATCAGCAGGTGAAACTGCTGCGCCGCCAGCGCGTCGATGTCGCGCCGCAGCAGCGGATACGTTGTCAGCACCAGGTCGTGCCCGGCCATGCTGGCGAAATGATCGGCCCGGCCCTCGCCCTGCAGCGCCAGCACGCGCAGCCCCGGCGCCAGGCGCGCGGCTTCCGCCTGCCAGTTGAACACCAGCGAAGTCGGCAGCACAACCAGCGCCGGGCAATCGAGCCGGCCCGCCTGCTTTTCGATCAGCAGGTGCGCCAGCGCCTGCACCGTCTTGCCCAGCCCCATGTCGTCGGCCAGGATGCCGCCCAGCCGGTGTTCGCGCAGATATTGCAGCCAGGCGACGCCGTGCAACTGGTAGGGGCGCAGCGTGAGCGCCAGACCGGCCGGCGCATCGACAGGCGCCGGTTCGCCGGCCGCCTTCAGCCGTTGCGCCAGTTGCCGCAATCCTGCGATGCCCTGCAGCTGCCACGCGCCGTGCGCGCCGGCGCGTTCGCCTTGCGTCTCCAGCAGGCTCGCGCACATCGCATCGAAGCGCTGCGCATCCCACGCCGAAAGCCGCAGCGGCCCGTCGTTGCGCCGCGGGTCGCTCAGCAATTCCAGCAGGTTGGCGACGATGGCTTTCAGCGGCGCCGCCGGCGCTTCGATGCGCTTGCCGCCCGGTGCCCGCAACAGCACCGGCTCATGATCGTCGATCTCGGCCAGCTTGGCGGCATCCAGCCAGCGCGCGTCGCGCTGCAGCAGATGCGCCAGCAGCGGCACCAGGTCGAGCACCTCGCCGTCGATTTCGATGCCCAGGCTCAGCAGCCAGGAACCGGGCCCGCCAGTCTGGTCGAGCGCAGCGAGGGCCGGTGCCCTGCCCTGCATGGGCGCGGCGACTTCCTTGCCGAGCACTTCGCCGGTTTCCGGGCTGACGATCATGCGCCAGGCCTGCACTGGCACGCTCTCGTGGGCGAAACCGGGATGCACCACCACCGACCAGCCTTCCGCCTGCAGGCGCGGCAATTGCTCGGCCCAGAAATCGCCAAAGAAATCCTCCTGCACCAGCGTCCACAGCGGCTCCCGCAGAGCGCCGGGCGGCGCGCGCCACTGCAGGGTGTCGGCCGGCAGCGGATGCAGGCCGATATCCCATACCCGGTCCAATGCATCGGCTTCCGCCTCCAGGTCGCGCAGCAGCACGCGCCGGCCCTGGCTGTCTTCGAGGAATTGCGCGGACAGCGGACGCCGGTTCAACAGCGTGGCCGGCGCCGGTATCTCCCAGCGCGAACCGTCTTCGGCGACGTAAGTCCAGTCGATCCGCGCAACCGTCACGCTGCCGCCGCGCGGCCCGAACGGACCGGACGGCCGCATGCCGAGCAGGCCGTCACCGCGCGTCAGCGTCTGCAATTCGATGCGCGGGCGGAAGCGCCCCACCAGCGCAGAAGGATCGTTCACGCGAATGACAAGTGCGTGTCATGCACGGCTTATGCCTCGTTCCGGTTCGGAATCTCCAGCCCGCGCGCCACTGCCGGACGCGAGACGAACGCATCGAGCACGCGCATGACCTGCGGAAAATCCCGGATGCCGACCAGCTCGCCGGCTCCGTAGAAACCCGCCAGGTTGCGCACCCATGGGAAAGTCGCGATATCGGCAATGGTGTAGCTGTCGCCCATGATCCACGCCCGGCCTTCGAGCTGGCGGTCGAGCACGCCGAGCAGCCGCTTCGCTTCGGCCACATAACGGTCGCGCGGACGCTTGTCTTCGTAATCCTTGCCGGCGAACTTGTGGAAAAAACCGACCTGCCCGAACATCGGGCCGATGCCGCCCATCTGGAACATCAGCCACTGGAGCGTCTGGTAGCGCCCCGCCGCGTCCTGCGGGATCAGCTGGCCGCTCTTGTCGGCCAGGTACACAAGAATTGCGCCCGATTCGAACAGCGGCAGCGGCTTGCCGTCCGGTCCGTTCGGATCGATGATCGCGGGAATCTTGTTGTTCGGATTCAGCGAGAGGAATTCGGGAGAGTTCTGGTCGCCGGCATCGAAGCGTACCAGGTGCGGTTCATACGGGAGCCCGGTTTCCTCCAGCATGATCGACACCTTGACGCCGTTCGGCGTCGGCAGCGAATAGAGCTGGATGCGATCGGGATGGCGGGCCGGCCATTTCCGGGTGATCGGGAATGCGGAGAGATCTGTCACGGGAATCCTTTCAAAATGAACAGGCGAGGCACGACGGCCTCGCCCTATGGATGATAAATCGGGTTCAGAGCGTGGCCGCCAGCGCCGCCAGCTGGTCCGTGCATTGGCCCCAGCCCTGGTGGAAACCCATCTTTTCGTGCGCCTCGCGGTCGGCGACGCTCCAGTGACGCACTACCGCGGTATAGCGCGTCTTGCCACCTTCATCCTCGAAACTCAGGGTCACCGTCATGAACGGCTTTTCCGATGGCTCCCATGCGCGCACGTAGGCATCGGTAAACACCAGCCGCTCATTGCGCACCACTTCGAGGTAGACACCGCGATTCGGGAATTCGTTTCCGTCCGGACCGCGCATCACCACCAGGCTGGCGCCTCCCGGGCGCACATCGAGTTCGGCATGCGGCGTGCTCCACGGGCTAGGCGCGAACCATTGCTTCAGCAGCTCCGGCTCGGTCCATGCACGATACACGTTTTCGCGCGGGGCATCGATCAGGCAGGTCAGCACCAGTTCGCGCGCGGCGCCATCGGCGCTGGAAGCGGCCGTCGTCATTTCGCACCCGCCGGCTGGTTTTCCGGGCACGCGTCGCGCATGTCACCCATCTGGCGCATCGCCTGCTGCATCTCTTCGGGGCTCACATCGCGCAGATGGGTAGCGAGCGACCAGCGATGGCCGAACGGATCCTCCAGCTGTCCGTAGCGATCGCCCCAGAACATGTCGGCCAGCGGCATCTTCACCGTCGCGCCGGCCGCCACCGCCCGTTCGAACACCGCATCCACATTCTCCACCTGCAAATGGATCGTGACCGGCGAACCTTGCAGCGCCTTGGGGCCGAACGACTTGAACTCGGGGAATTCGTCGACCAGCATCAGCGGCGAGTCGCCGATACGGATCATCGCGTGCATCAGCTTGCCGCCCGGGCCGGGCAGGCGCGCCATCTCCACCGCGTCGAACGCCTGCTTGTAGAACGCGATCGCGTCGGCGGCGCCCGCACATACCAGGTGCGGGGTGATCGAATGCATGCCGTCGGGAATCGGCTTGACGGAAGTTGTGCTCATGGTCGTGTCTCCTTTTAGAGGGTGTTATGAACTGTTTTGGAGGTCGCGTTCGGGCAAGAAGGGATGCAGTGCAAGGCGCGGCGCGCCGCACAGGGTGGCCCCCTGTGCAA
>CBIHOK010000158.1:0-8989 GCA_966211575.1 uncultured Noviherbaspirillum sp. | reverse complement strand
TCGCCTTGATGCAGCTTGAAACGGACATCGGGTTCGTGCGGGTCCTGGTACAGGTGATCGATGCGGTCGGTGTTGAACAGCGAGCTGCGGCGCTTGATGCCATGCACCTCGTAGCCCTTCGATAGCAGCAGTGCCGCGAGGTAAGCGCCGTCCTGGCCGGTCACGCCGGTGATGAGTGCAACCTTGTCCGTTTTAGTTTTCATGAGCATTCTCGACTTCCTTTGGGTTAGCTGTCTGGTGATCTGCAATTCGCCTGGAGATGAGCGGCGCGCCCGTTCCATGAACGGGCTCTGCCCGCAGGCAAGCCGGCCGGTGCGATCTCCGGGTTTCGGTTCCGGTCGGTATCCGCGCCGGACACCGGCCTTTCGGATGGAGTAATTGCCTGGCGCCGCAGGTCAGGCCCTGCCGTAACTGTCCGAGAAGCGCACGATGTCGTCCTCTCCTAGGTAACTGCCGCACTGGACCTCGATCAGGACCAGGTCGGTGATCCCGGGATTCTCCAGCCGGTGCCGGGAGCCGATCGGGATATAGGTGGACTGGTTTTGCGTCATCATCGTAGTGGTATCGTCGACCGTGATGTTCGCGGTGCCGAACACGACCACCCAGTGTTCGCTGCGGTGGTGATGCATCTGCAGCGACAGCGACTGCCCCGGCTTGACCACCACCCGCTTGATCTTGAAGCCCTGCCCTTCGCCAAGCACCGTGTACATGCCCCACGGCCGCACCGCGGTGCGGTGGATCTTGTGCGCCTCGTGCCCGCTTGCCTTGAGCCGATTCACCACCTGCCGCACTTCCTGGCTTTTCGAGCGATCGGCCACCAGCAGTGCGTCGGGAGTGTCGACGATCAGCATGTTGTCGAGCCCGATCGCCGCCACCAGCCGGTCCTTGGAATCGATGTAGGTGTTGCGGCTGTCGATCAGGATGGGTTCGCAGTTGTTGCTCTTGTTACCCTGCTCGTCGGCCGGCATCAGGTCGGCCACCGCGCTCCAGGCCCCCATGTCGCTCCAGCCGAAATTGCCCGGTACGACGGCGATGTTCTTCGCCTTTTCCATCACCGCATAGTCGATGGAAATATCATCGAGGCGGACGAATGCGGACGGCAGATCGATCTTGTCGTTGCTGCGCTGGGTTGCCTTCCAGACTTCGCTCGCGCCGGCCAGCAATGCCGGATGATAGGCTTCCAGCGCATCCAGGATGGCACTCGCCTTGAAGCAGAAGATGCCGCTGTTCCAGACGTAATTTCCCTGCGCCAGATAGCGCAGCGCGGTCTCCGCGTCCGGCTTCTCGACGAAGCGCTGGACCGCGCTCGACTGCGCGCTCACCTGGGCGCCCATTTCGATATAGCCGTAACCGGTTTCGGGCGCGGTCGGCCGGATCCCGAACAGCACCAGGAAGCCGTCCCGTGCCAGCATCTCCGCGTGCTCGGCAGCCTCGCGAAACGCCGCAGTATCGGTAATCAGATGGTCGGCCGGCATCACCAGCAGGCAGGCTTCGTTGTCCTGCTCGGCGGCCCACAGCGCGGCCAGCGCGACCGCGGGCGCGGTATTGCGTCCGCTCGGTTCCAGCAGGTACTGCGGCTTGGTTTCCTGCTGCGCCAGCTCGTCATGCGAGCGCAGGTAGTAATCACGGTTGGTAACGATCAGCGGCGTGGCGCCGCTGGACACCGCCATCGCGCGTTCATAGGTTTGCGCCAGCAGGCTTTTGCCGCCGCCGATGCGCATGAAAGGCTTCGGATGCGCTTCGCGTGACACCGGCCACAGCCGGGTGCCGGCGCCACCGGAAAGAATAATCGGAAGTAACATAGTAAAGTGAGCGCGATGAGCGCTGTTCCAGGCTGATTGACACCTTCACTTTATAGAGCACGCCTCCGTACCCGTTCTTGTTATTTGACAAATGGCGTGCGCCTTCTTTTCTCGCGACAATTTTTATCCATGACAAGCTACGCCATCGGCGATATCCAGGGCTGTCTGCCCAAGCTGCAGGAACTTCTGAAGAAAATCGACGAACGCTCGCCGCAGGCGGAACTGATTTTCGTCGGCGACCTGGTCAACCGCGGCCCGCAGTCGCTGGAAACCTTGCGCCAGGTGCGCGACCTGGGCGAGCGAGCCCGGGTAGTGCTGGGCAACCACGACCTGCACCTGCTGGCGGTTGCCTGCGGCATTCGCCGCGCGCATCGCTCCGATACGCTAGATTCCATTCTGCAGGCTCCCGACCGCGACCAGTTGCTCGACTGGCTGCGCCGGCGTCCGCTGGTGCTGCGGCGCGGCGATCACCTGCTGCTGCATGCCGGCGTGGTCCCGCAATGGAGCGCGCAGCAGACGCTCGATCTGGCGAAGGAAGTGGAAGCCGGACTGGGCGGTCCGCACTGGGTCGATTTTCTGCGCACCATGTACGGCAACACGCCGGCACGCTGGGACGATGCACTGCAAGGGGCCGATCGCGCGCGTTGCATCATCAATGCGCTGACGCGCATCCGCTTCTGCAGCGCCGACGGCACGATGGAATTCGGCGGCACCAAGGGCACCGATGCCGATCTGCCCGGTTACCTGCGCTGGTTCGACGTGCCGGACAGAAAAACGCAGGATGTCACAATCGTGTTCGGCCACTGGTCGACGCTGGGCCTGATCATGCGGCCGAACCTGATCAGCCTCGACACCGGCTGCCTGTGGGGAGGAAAACTGACGGCGGTGTGCCTGGAAGACCGCTCGGTCCTGCAGGTCGATTGCCCGCCCTACCGGGAACCGGGCTCGGTTTGAGAGCGGCGCCGCTTCATGCCTGCGCGCGGTCGGCGGCCGTATCGATTCCCAGCGAATGCGCGATCGCGCGATAGGAGATATCGGCCAGTTCGCGGCGATGCGAGGCAGCACCGGTAGCAATCGCGGGCAACAGGGACAACCGCGCGCGGATGCCGGGCGAACGCAGTATCGCGAGCATGCTCTGCGCGAAACTCATGTCGCCGACGAAGTCGACTGCGGCAGCCGGTGCGCCGTGCCGGTCGAAATAGCGCAGCGCGTACGGCTGCACCGGCACCTGCGCCTCGATCGCCGCTTCGAACAGGTTCGCATGAAACGGCAGCAAACTTCCCTGCGCCGCGGTCGTCCCTTCCGGGAAAAAAGCGACATGATTGCCGGCATGCAGGCTGGCGACCAGTCCCTGGTAGATGCGCCGCACGTCGCGCAGCCTGCCGCGTGCAATGAAGATGGTGCCGGCCCGCTCGCAGAGCCAGCCGATCAGCGGCCAGTCGCGGATATCGGACTTGGCGACGAAGTAGCAGGGGTGCAGCGCATTGATCACGAAGATGTCCAGCCACGATACATGGTTGGAGACGATCAGCGCCCGCTCGGCGGGAATCGCCCTGCCGTCCGCCTTGATCTCCAGCTGCACGCCGCAAAGCTGCAGCAGCCGGAACGACCAGCGTTTGACCCGCGCTTGGCGGCCACCGGTATCCGTCAACGGGAATACCAGCGCGCAAGTCGCAAGGCCGGCCAGCAAGTGCAGGATCACGCGCAGCAGGCGCCAGGCGATCATGCGGATGGCGAGAGACGGTCGAACGCGATATGCCCAGCCACGATGGTGGCTTTCACCTTCCCCTCGACTTCATAGCCGAGAAACGGCGTGTGCTTGCCCTGGCTGGCCAACGCCTTCGGTTCCACCTTCCAGCGCGCCGCCGGATCGAAAATGCAGACATCGGCCACGTTGCCGGTCGCCAGGCTGCCGCAACCCAGGCCTACCGCACGGGCTGCGTCGACGGTCAGCTTGGCGATCGCGGCTGGAATCCGGCGCGCGGGTTCGGCAACGCATTCCTCGGCCCACTTCAGTGCCAGCGGCAGCAGCAGTTCGAGGCCGGTGGCGCCGGGCGAGGCTTCACCGAACGGCAGCAGCTTTTCGTCATCATCCACCGGCGCGTGATCGGAGCAGATCGCGTCGATGGTACCGTCCAGCAGCGCCTGCCGAATCGCATCACGGTCGCGCTGTGCACGCAACGGCGGCATCAGGCGCGCATTCGAATCGAAATAGCCGATGTCCATGTCGGTCAGGTGCACGTGGTGGGCGCCGACGTCGGCGGTTACCGCCAGCCCTTCCTTCCTGGCCGCCCGCAGCAGCTCGATGCCGGCGGCCGACGACAGGCGGCACAGGTGCACCCGTGCGCCGGTGGCACGCATCAATGCGAAGAGCGTGTGCAGCGCGAGCGTCTCGCCCATCACCGGCACGCCCGGAACCCCGCGGCGCGATGCCACGGCCCCGCTATGCGCAATGCCGCCGCGTCCGAGATGCGGATCCTGGGGACGCAGCCAGACCGTGTAATCGAAAGTCTTCGCGTACTGCAGCGCACGCAGCAGGACCGTGGTATCGAGGATAGGCTGGTCGGCCTGGGAGAAGCCGATGCAGCCGGCTTCGGTCAGCTCCGCCATCTCGGTCAGCGCTTCGCCGTTGAGTTTCACGGTGAGCGCGCCGAGCGGATAGACGTGGGCCTGGTTCAGGCTTCTGGCACGGTGCTTGAGCATCTCCACCAGGCCCGGTTCGTCCAGCACCGGATCGGTATCCGGCGGACATACCAGGCTGGTCACCCCGCCCTGCATCGCCGCCTGCATTTCCGATTCCAGCGTCGCCTTGTACTCGTAGCCCGGCTCGCGCAGGCGCACGCTCAGATCCACCAGCCCCGGTGCGACCACCAGGCCGGTAGCATCGATGGTGCGGGTGGCGCTGAATCCGGCCGGCGCCTCGCCGACACTCACCACCTTGCCGGCGGCGATATACAAATCCTTTTGCGCATCGATGCCGTTGGCCGGATCGATCAGGCGGCCATTCTTGATATGCAGTTTCATTCTATTTTCCCGCCAGGATACTCATCACCGCCATGCGTACCGCAATGCCGAACGTGACCTGCGGCAGGATCACCGCCTGCGCGCCGTCGGCGACCGCCGAATCGATTTCCACGCCCCGGTTCATCGGCCCCGGGTGCATCACGATCGCATCGGGCTTGGCCAGTGCCAGCCGTTCCGGCGTCAGGCCGTAGCTCTTGAAGAATTCCTGCGCGGACGGCAGCAAGGCACCCGACATTCGTTCATTCTGCAAGCGCAGCATGATGATCACATCGACGCCTTTGAGTCCCTCGTTGATGTCGGTGAACACGCGTACCCCCATCTGCTCCAGGCCGCCGGGCAGCAGGGTGCGCGGTCCGATTGCGCGCACTTCGGGCACGCCGAGCGTGGTCAGACCGTGGATGTCGGAACGGGCGACGCGACTGTGCAGGATGTCGCCGACGATCGCCACCGTCAGGTTGCTGAAATCCTGCTTGTAATGCCGGATCGTGTACATGTCGAGCAAACCCTGGGTCGGGTGCGCATGGCGGCCGTCGCCGGCGTTCACCACGTGGACATGCGGCTGGTTGGTGTCGATCAGGTGCTTCGCGATCAGGTAGGGCGCGCCCGATTGCGCATGGCGCACCACGAACATGTCGGCATGCATTGCGGACAGGTTGTCGATGGTGTCGAGCAACGACTCGCCCTTGCTGGTGCTGGACGCGGAGATGTTCAGATTGATGACGTCGGCCGACAGCCGCTTGGACGCGATCTCGAAAGTGGTGCGGGTACGCGTGGAATTCTCGAAGAACAGGTTGAACACGCTCTTGCCGCGCATCAGCGGCACCTTCTTCACTTCGCGGTCGCCGATGCTGACGAACGAGGATGCGGTATCGAGTATCTGGGTGACGACGGCCTTCGGCAGGCCTTCGATGGTGAGCAGGTGCTGCAGCTCGCCGTGCTTGTTCAGTTGCGGATTATGCATGTTCCACCGTGAGTGAAAAGTGGCCGTCGTCGGCACGCTGCAGTTCCAGTCGTTGTCCTTTTTCGAGCGTCACGGAATCTGCCACGAAATCGGCGGCGACAGGCAATTCGCGTCCGCCGCGGTCGACCAGGGCGGCGAGCAGGATACGGGCGGGGCGCCCGTAATCGAACAGTTCGTTGATCGCGGCCCGGGTGGTGCGCCCGGTGTACAGCACGTCGTCCACCAGCAGGACGGTGGCGCCTTCCACGTCGAACGGGATATGGGTGGACTTGACGTCGGCCGGCAAGCCTTTTTCGGCGTAATCGTCCCGATAGAACGAAACGTCGATGAAACCCAGCCGGTCGCTCAGCTGCAGCTCGGCAGCCAGCCGTTCTGCCAGCCAGGCCCCGCCGGAATGGATGCCGACGATCGCGACATCGGTGGCGCCGGCCAGACCGGCCTTGACCCGTTGAGCAAGCAGCCGGTAGAGCGCTTCGGCATCGAAATCAGGAGTCGGCATAGTCATTGAAATATTGTTGCAGAATAATCGCGGCGGCTTCGGCATCGATGTGCTTGCCCGGCCGCTGGGAAAGCACCGCGGAGGAATAGCGTTCATCGACCAGCACCGTGTCGACACCGAAGCGGCCGTGAAGCTGGTTCGCGAAACGGCGGCAACGCACCGTCATCTCGTGCTCGGCGCCGTCCGGATGGGTGGGCAGGCCGACCACGCAGCGCGCCGGTTGCCATTCCTTGAGCAACCCTTCGATGGCGGCGAATTTGCCGTCGTTGGTGGGGGCCTTGATCACGACGAGCGGCTGCGCCTGGCGCAGCAGGGAATTGCCGACTGCGACGCCGATCCGCTTCAGGCCGAAGTCGAACGCCAGCACCGTTTCCACTCAAGCGTGTCCGGCGTCGCCGGCCAGCATCATCGGATCGATGCCGAGCAGCTTGATGGCGGCGGCAAAGCGCTCTTCCGCCGGCAAGTCGAACAGGATGTCCGGGCTGGCGGGCACGGTCAGCCAGCCGTTGCGGGCGATCTCCTCTTCCAGCTGGCCGGCGCTCCAGCCGGCACAGCCGAGTGCGACCAGGAGGCGGCCCGGGCCTTCGCCGACCGCCACCGCTTCCAGCACATCCTTGGAAGTGGTCAGCGCGATATCGTCGGTGACCTTCATCATCGACGAATAGCTGCCGTGCGGCGCATGCAGCACGAAGCCGCGCTCGACCTGCACCGGCCCGCCGAACATGACCGGCTTGTCGCCTACCGGCACGCGGCTGGCCAGGATTTCGAGCTTGAGGTCTATGCGCTCAAGCAATACTTCCATCGTCATGTCGGTCGCTTTGTTGACGATCACGCCGAGAGCGCCGTTCGCATTGTGTTCGCACAGATAGACGACGGTGCCGCCGAACACCGGATCGAGCATCGACGGCATGGCAATCAGGAAATGATCGGCCAACTTGAGTTCGGCTTCGGGAGGAGTATCGGAAGACATCGAAAAATCGGGCATTTCCTGGGTGGATCCAGGTTTCCGGGAGTGCCAACGCGTCTTGCTGGGTTTTGCCATAATGGGCATTTTAACAGTTTTGCCGGACCCGCCGCCCCGCCGGAAGCCTCGCTACGGCGGTAATTTTCCACCGGCAGCACAATGTTCCGATGCCCCGCTACGACAGCACTCTGGTGTGGTTCCGGCGCGACTTGCGCGATTTCGACCACGCCGCGCTGCACCATGCGCTGAAGCACAGCCGCCGGGTATTCTGCGTCTTCGTTTTCGATCGCCGGATACTCGATACCCTGCCGCGTAACGACCGGCGCGTCGAATTCATCCACGGCAGCGTACAGGAGCTGGACGCGCAATTGCGCCGAACGGGAGGCGGCATGACGGTGCGACACGCCGACGCGGCCCAGGCAATTCCGCGCCTTGCCGCGCAACTCGGGGTACAGGCGGTGTACGCCAATCACGATTACGAACCGCAGGCATGCGAACGCGATGCCGCCGTTGCGCGCACACTGCGGGCGAGCGGTTGCGACTGGCACAGTTACAAGGACCAGGTGATATTCGAGAAGGACGAAGTCCTGAACTTGTCGGGCAAGCCGTTTTCGGTATTCAGCCCTTACCGGAATGCCTGGCTGAAGAAGTTGCGGGAAGTGGGCGACGACGCCTGCTTGAACATCGATGCGGCAAGCGGCGGCGGCCAGTTGGCGGTTTCCGCTGACGAACCTCCGGTCCCATCGCTCGCCGAACTCGGCTTCGAGCGCACCAACCTGGAAGAGTTGAATCTGGGGAAGGGGATGTCGGGCGCGCAGGCACTGCTGGACGACTTCCTGCCGCGCCTGGCCCGCTATGAACAGGCACGGGATTTTCCGGCAATCAAGGGCCCTTCCTACCTGTCGTTGCACCTGCGCTTCGGCACGCTTTCGATCCGTGGCCTGGTTCGCCTGGCACTCGATGCGATGCGTGCCGGCCATGCGGCCACGGGCGCCGCCGCCTGGTTGTCGGAATTGATATGGCGGGATTTCTACTTCATGATCCTGCACCATCACCCTCGGGTTACGGATAGCGCGTTCAAGCCCGAGTACGATGCAATCAGGTGGGAAGCCGGAGTCGCGGCCGACACCGCTTTCGAGGCGTGGTGCAACGGGCAAACCGGTTATCCGCTGGTCGATGCAGCGATGGCTCAGCTCAACCGAACCGGTTACCTGCACAACCGCCTGCGCATGGTGGCGGCGAGCTTCCTGGTCAAGGACCTGGGAATCGACTGGCGCCGCGGCGAGCAGTATTTCGCGCGCCAATTGAATGACTACGACCTGGCAGCCAACAACGGCGGCTGGCAATGGGCGGCCTCGACCGGGTGCGATGCGCAACCCTATTTCAGGATATTCAATCCTGTCACCCAGTCGCGCAAATTCGACCCGGCAGGGAAATTCATTCGGCGCTATCTGCCGCAACTGGCAAAGCTGTCCGAGCGCGACATCCATGCGCCATGGCTGGCTTCGCCGCCGGCGCTGGAAGCCGCCGGCCTGGTCCTGGGCGACAATTATCCGACGCGGCTGGTGCAGCACGAACGGGCGCGCCAGCGAACGCTGGAACGCTATGCAGTCGTGAAAAACAGGGGGATGGCGACAGCGGCGGAAGGGTTTGGGGGGGCCCGCCACCCAGGCCCCCCGCAACCCCCCCGCACGCCCCCCGCGCCCCCCGCGTGGTGGAAGCCCGGCTACAATTACGCA
>CBIHOK010000157.1:0-9012 GCA_966211575.1 uncultured Noviherbaspirillum sp. | reverse complement strand
CAGGGCAAGTCGTCAGCGGAATCGCCCGCGCCGGTGGTGTGGTGGCAGTAACATATTGATGGACAAGGCTTTTCCGGTTCGAGCCATTCAATGCTAAAGTTTCGGCTGATTGCGTCGATAAATAGCATGACAAGAGGCGGAAATCCGTCGCTCAGACAAGGAATTGGCCGTGAAAATTGACAGTTCGCTAAAGAAAACCGGTGGGGTCGGCGTTGAATCGACGCAAGCCCGCCCCGGGAAAGGCGCCGACAAGGCGGGAGGCGTCAGCCCCGCCCCGGCGGAATCGGACAGTGTCCACCTGTCTTCGCAGGCGCAGTCGCTGACCCAGCTCGCTGGCAGCGGCGGCGTGTTCGATGCGCAGAAGGTGGAAGAGATCAAGTCGGCGATCGCCGAGGGCAGGTTCCAGGTCGACCCGGAAAAGGTCGCGAACGGCCTGCTCGATACGGTCAGCGACCTAATCCGTACGCGCAAGGGATAAACATCATGCAAGCACCCGGCATCAACCCCGGCGCTGGACTGGTCGAAGAGCTGACCGCAGCCAACAGCCTGCTGAAACTGCTCGAACAGGAACAGGCCTGCCTGGTGGAGGGTGATGTCGAGGGCTTGAGCCGCCTGACCGGAGAAAAATCCGGCCTGGTGGCGAAAATGACTGACCTGGCCCGGCGCCGCCACCGGGCACTGGCGGCAGGCGGCTTCAGCGCCGACGAATCCGGCATGACTGACTGGCTGAAAACAGCGAGTGCCAGCCATGCATCCTGGACCGCGCTGCTCGACACGGCGCAAAAGGCAAAAGAACTCAATCGCACCAACGGCCTGATGATCGGCCAGCAAATGGCGCGCAGCCAGGCCGCGCTGAACATCCTGCAGGGAAACCAGCAGGGCAGCGCCATCTACGGCCCGAACGGCCAGTCTGCTGCCGCATCCGGCAGCCGCCGGCTGGTGATCGGCTGAATCGCCCCCCGAATTTCAGAAGCAGGCGCCGCTCCGGCGCCCCTCATCGCCCACGGAATTGATCGGAAAACCCGGCGTTGCCGCCGCGCCCAGAATGAACTGGCCGATGCTTGCTACTTGTCCGCTTCGACCGGCACCTCGGTGGCGTTTTGCGGCAGGTTCGACAACACCATGATCGATACCCGGCGGTTCCGCTGCCGGCCTTCGACGCTGTCGTTGGACGCCACCGGGTGCGTGTCCGCATGGCCGACCGCGGTCAGCCGCGCATCGGCAATGCCGTTCTCCGCGAACAGGCGCACCACGCTGCTGGCGCGTACCGCGGACAGCTCCCAATTGGACGGAAACCGCGCGTTGCGGATCGGCACGCTGTCGGTATGCCCTTCCACCCGGATCGCATGATCGTCGTTCTTCAGCACCGCGGCCACGGCTTTCAGCGCCTGGCTGGTCTCGTCGCTCAGGGTGGCGTCGCCGGGCGCGAACAATACGCTCGCATTGATTTCGACGGTGACCCCGAGCGCGCTCTGCGTGACCCGCACCTTGCCCTGGTCGACCAGCGGCGCCAGCACCTTCTGGATGTCGCGCGCCACGTTCGTCAACTGCTCGCGCTCGCGCCGCAGCGCCTCGCTGTCACGGGGGTGCCTTAATGGCAACGAACGTGGCAGTGGACGCGGCAGCGCCGGCACGCTGCCCTGTCCCTTGATCAGCGGCGCCACCGGCTGCCGGCCGAACGCGCTCAGCAGCGAATTCGACAGGATCCGGTACTTGCCTTCGTTGACCGAAGACAGCGCATACATGACCACGAAGAACGCAAACAGCAGCGTGATGAAATCGGCATACGATACCATCCACCGTTCGTGGTTGTCGTGCTCTTCCTCGTATTTCTTGCGCGCCACGGCGGTTATCCGTAAGCGGCGAGCCGCTCTTCCAGCACCCGCGCATTTTCGCCGGCGGCGATCCCGCAAAACAGGTCGCTGAGCATTTCGCGCCGCCGCACCTCTTCCGCGATGATAGCCTTGAGCTTGCTCGCGATCGGCAGGAACACCAGGTTGGCAAGGCCGACGCCGTAGATGGTGGCGACGAAGGCCACCGCGATGCCGCCGCCCAGCTTGCCGGGATCACCCAGGTTTTCCATCACATGAATCAGGCCGAGCACCGCGCCCAGGATGCCGATAGTGGGCGCGTAGCCGCCGGCCGATTCCCACACTTTCGCGGCCTGCCGTTCGCGCCTTTCGTAGCTGGAGATGTCGACGTCGAGTATCTCGCGCATCTTGTATGGATCGACGCCGTCGATGATCAGCGTCAGTCCTTTTGCGATGAACTCGTCGCGCACCTCGTCGAGATAACGTTCCAGGCTGAGCAGACCCTCGCGGCGCGCGGTCATGCTCCAGGTGTTGATGTCGTGCCGCAGCTTGCCGTCGTGGTTGTCGGGCGGAGAAAAGATCCAGCGCGCCATGCCCACGCCGCGCAGGAAACTCGCGAGCCCGCTTTGCAGCAGCACCGCGCCCGAAGTCCCGACGAACACCACCGCGAACGCGGCCGGCTGCAGCAGCGAGTCGAGATGACCGCCTTCGAGGAGCTGTCCGAGCAGGATGCCGAACAGCCCCAGCAGGATGCCGGCTAGGCTAGCCCAGTCCACGACATTTCCCTCAGGCGCGCACGCATCCGCGCAATCGCCTGGCTGTGCAACTGGCTTACCCGCGATTCCGATACGCCCATCACCGCGCCGATCTCCTTCAGGTTCATTTCCTGTTCGTAGTACAGGCCCATCAGTATCTTCTCGCGTTCCGGCAGCGCCTCGATCGCCTCGATCACCGCTTCCCGGAAGCCGCCGTTCATCAGGCTCTGCAGCGGGTCGGCCGCCTCGTCCGCGTAATAGCGGTCGAGGAAATGGTCATGTTCTTCCTTGTCGTGGAAGTCTTCGTAATAGACCAGCTGGTGGCCGCTGCCGTCGTTCAGCATTTCCTGGTATTCGGCCAGCGACATCTTGAGTTCCTTGGCGATCTCCGCCTCCTTCGGCGGATGGCCGAGGCGCTGCTGCAGCTTGTTGATCGCCACCTCGATCTTGCGCATGTTCTGGCGGATGCTGCGCGGCAGCCAGTCGCTGCTGCGCAGCTCGTCCAGCATGGCGCCGCGGATGCGCTGCACCGCATAGGTCTCGAACTGCGCGCCATGCGTCTCCTCGTAGCGGTTGACCGCGTCGAGCAGGCCGATCATGCCGGCCTGGATCAGGTCGTCGACCTCGACGCTGGGCGGCAGCTTGGCTTTCATCTGGTGCGCGAGGCGCTTCACCAGCGGCGCATGCTCCTGCAGCAGATGGTTCTTGTCCGATTTTCCGCTAACCGTATACATATTCGTTATTCTCGGCCGCCGCCGGGGCCGGCACGCAGCTTCGCGCCGGCCGCGCCGCAGGAGCTGCGGCCGGCGACCTCATAGGGCATTGACCGACATGTTATCCCGCTGCCGGGGCATCGGACAATACAAATCTCCCCGCCAGCTGCCGGAACGCGGCCGCCGCTCCCGCCTTGGGAAAAGCCTCCCCCCCGGCGCGGCCGAGGTAGGTGGCGCGCTTCAAATGGTCGTCGGCAGGTATCGAACCCAGCGACCGTATATTGACGGCGAGATAACGCTCGGCTGCCGAAGCGATGTTGCGGTACACCACCTGCGCTTCCTTCTCGCCGCTGCCGCTGACCAGGATGCTGAACGGCCGTCTTCCCAGTGCATGGTTCAGGCGCTTGATGATCGCATAGGCGGACTTGATCGACGCCGCGCTGTTTTCGACCTGGATCACGATTTCGCCATTGGCCAGCGAGGGAATGGCGAAAGCGTCCTCGGCGTCCAGTTCGGCATCGACCAGCACGATGTCGGAGCGCGTCGCCAGCACGCCGAATGCATTCGCGATGCGCCGCGCCAGCAGCGGCTCGCGGGCTTCGGGGCGCTGCCGGCCGCGCGCCAGCGACGCGATCCCGAAACCCTGCGGCATAGGCTGGACCACCTCGTCCAGCGCCCGCTCCTGGCGTGCCACCTGGAGCAGCGTGGCGCCACGCAGCGCCTCCAGCCGCGCCGCAACCCCTTCCGACTCCAGGCAGGCATCCAGCAGCAGCACGTCGCGCCCGGCCTGCGCCAGCGAGGCGCCGAGGTTGACCAGCATCGCCGTCTTTTCGCTGCCCGAAGCAGCCGACAGGAAGCTGACGACGCGCGGTTTCGGCCCGGACAACAGGCGCCGCAGGCCTTCGGCCTGATCCACTTCGAACGAACTAGCCAAGGCTCACCTCATGCAGGCTGCGGTCGTTCATCGCACGCGCGGTGCCGCCGATCACCAGCGGCAGCTCGTCGTCCTGGTACTGGAACGGCTCGGTCTCGCGCTTGAGCTTGAACGCGCGGTCGACCAGGTAATGCTGGTTCGCGACATGCAGGTCTTCCGGCACGCGCTGGCCGTTGGCCACGTAGTACATGCTGAGCCGCTGCCGGATCACCACGTCGAGCAGGCTGCCGATGGTGGCGGCCTCGTCCAGCTTGGTCATGATGCAGCCGGCCAGCCCCTCGCCCTGGTAGGAGCGCACCACTTCGTTGAGGGTCTCGCCGTTCGAGGTGGCGGACAGGCACAGCAGCCGCTTGACCTTGGCGCCGGCGCCGGACAGCATCGCCACCTGCTCGGCCACCATCTTGTCGCGCTGGCCCATGCCGACCGTGTCGATCAGTACCGTGTGCTTGTTCTTCAGTTCGTCGAGCGCGATGCGCAGATCGGTTTCGTCCTTCACCGAATGCACCATCACGCCCAGGATCTTGCCGTAGATGCGCAATTGCTCGTAGCCGCCGATACGGTAGCCGTCGGTGGTGATCAGCGCCAGCTTGCCGGCGCCGTGCCGCATCACGCAGCGGGCGGCGAGCTTGGCGGTGGTGGTGGTCTTGCCGACGCCGGTCGGGCCGACCAGCGCGTAGACGCCGCCCTTTTCCAGGATTTCGGTCTCGTTGCCGACGGTAGCCAGGTTGCGCGCCAGGATCGACTTGATCCAGTTCATCGCGCCATCGGCCTTCTCGCCTGCCGGCATGCGCTCGATCAGGTAGCGCGCCAGGCTGGCGGAAAAGCCGGCCGCCAGCATTTCGCGCAGCACCGCGGTCTTGGCCGGCTCGCGCTTCTGCTGGCTGCTCCAGGCGATCTCGGCCAGTTGCGACTCCAGCATGCCGCGCATCGAGCGGATTTCGCTCATCACGTCGGCCAGTTCCCCCGCCGACGGCTGCCGTGCCTGGGCCGCGCCGCGCGCGGCCTCCAGCGCTTCGGCCAGGTTGGATGCCTGGTCGGTCTCGGCCAACGAACGGCGCGCCCCGAACGCAGACAGCGTCGATTCCGACAGCGCCGGCTTTTCCGGCGCCGGTTCGGCCAGCGACGACATGTCCTCGCCGGCCAGCGCCATGATCTCGACCATGCCGTTCACCGTGCGATTGGACAGGATCACCGCATCCGGGCCGAGCGCATCGCGCACCTGGCGCCAGGCTTCACGGGATGTATTCGCGGAGAATTTTCGGACGTTCATGCTTGCCCTCCTACCAGGCTGGTGACTCTAATCGTTTTCGAATCGGGAAGTTCGGCGTGCGACAGCACCTTCAGCTGCGGCAGCGTGCGGCGCAGGAAGCGCGACAGCAGCGTGCGCAGCGGCGCCGGCACCAGCAGCACCGGCGTCAACCCCATCTGTTCCTGGTGGCGCGCCGCCTGCTCGGTCTGCAGCGTCAGGGTATCGGCCAGGCCGGGCTCGATGCCGCCGCCGTCCGGGCCGCTCGACTGCAGCGCCTGCATCAGCAGCCGCTCCAGCCGGTTGTCGAGCGTCATCACCGACAGTTCATTGGTGCCCGGGAAAATCTGCTGCACGATCGCGCGTCCCAGCGCCACCCGCACCACCGAGGTCAGCTCGTTCGGGTCCTGGGTCTGGGCCCCGTATTCGGCCAGGGTTTCGATGATGGTGCGCATGTCGCGGATATGCACGCCTTCCGCCAGCAGGTTCTGCAGCACTTTCTGCAGCGTGGCCAGCGGAATCATCTTCGGCACCAGGTCTTCGACCAGCTTCGGCGCTTCCTTGCCCAAGTGGTCGAGCAGTTGCTGCACTTCCTGGCGGCCCAGCAACTCGGAAGCGTGCGTGGTGATCAGGTGGTTCAGATGGGTCGCGATCACGGTGCCGGCATCGACCACGGTGTAGCCCATCGCCTGCGCCTGGTCGCGCAGGCCGGCGTCGATCCAGGTGGCCGGCAAGCCGAATGCCGGATCGGTAGTGGACGCGCCCGGCAGGTTGCCGCTGACCACGCCCGGATTGATCGCGAGGAACTGGCCGACATAGGCTTCGCCGCTGCCGACCTCGACGCCCTTGAGCGCGATCCGGTAGGCGGCCGGCTTGAGTTCCAGGTTGTCGCGGATGTGCACCGGCGGCGACAGGAAGCCAACTTCCTGGGCAAACTTCTTGCGTATGCCCTTGATGCGCTTGAGCAGTTCGCCGTTCTGCCCCTTGTCCACCAGCGGAATCAGCCGGTAGCCGACTTCCAGGCCGAGCGTGTCGACCGGCATCACGTCCTGCCAGCTCGCTTCTTCCGATTCGGGCGCCGGCAGCGCTGCCTCCGGCGCCTGCACCGGCGCTTCCTGCGGCTGGCGCAGCCGCTGCGTCAGCAGGTAGGCGGCACCGCCCAAGATGGCAGCGAGAAACAGGAATGCCGTGTGCGGCATGCCGGGAATGATGCCCATGCCGCCGACGATCGCGGCCGTGATGTAGAGCACCTGCGGCTTCGCCAGCAGCTGGCCGATCAACTGGCCGCCGATATCCTGCTCGCTGGCCACGCGCGACACTACCACGCCGGCCGCGGTCGAAATGATCAGCGACGGAATCTGCGCGACCAGGCCATCGCCGATCGCCAGCAAGGTGTAGTTCTTCAGCGCGCTGGAAAAATCGAGATCGTGCTGCACCATGCCGACCACCAGGCCGCCGACGATATTGATCACCGTGACCAGGATGCCGGCGATCGCGTCGCCGCGCACGTATTTGCTGGCGCCGTCCATCGCGCCGTAGAACTCCGCTTCCTGTCCCACTTCCTGGCGCCGGGCGCGCGCTTCCTGCTCGCCGATCAGGCCAGCGTTCAGATCGGCGTCGATCGCCATCTGCTTGCCCGGCATCGCATCCAGCGCGAAGCGCGCGCCGACTTCGGCGATACGGCCGGCGCCCTTGGTCACCACGGTGAAGTTGATGATGGTGAGAATGATGAACACGACGATGCCGACCGTGTAGTTGCCGCCGATCAGGAAGTGGCCGAATGCCTCGATCACCTTGCCGGCCGCGTCCGGGCCGGTATGCCCTTCGGTCAGCACCACGCGGGTGGAGGCGACGTTGAGCGACAGGCGCAGCATGGTCGACACCAGCAGCACGGTCGGGAACACCATGAAGTCGAGCGGCTTGACCGTGTACAGGCTGGTCAGCAGCACGATGATCGCCAGCGCGATGTTGAAGCTGAAGAAAATGTCGAGCACGAAGGCCGGCAGCGGCAGCACCATCATGGCCAGCATCATGATGATCAGGATAGGCGCCGCCATCGCCTTGCCGGACGGGCCACTCATCCACGCGGGAAGTCGCAGGCTGTTCATTGCATCGATTCCTTCGGGTCAGACATTCTCATCGATTCGGGCCAACACTGTCGTTCGAACCGGAGGCCGCTTGCGCGGCCGGGTTCAGCGGATCCATTTGCGGCGGCACGTCGAGCTCGCCCGGCAGTTGCGGCCGCACGCCGCCGCTCCTGTTGTACGCGCGCAGCTGGAAGACATAGGCCAGCACTTCGGCCACCGCGGTGTACAGCGCTTCCGGGATCTGGTCGCCCAGCTCGGTATGCTTGTACAGCGCACGCGCCAGCGGTGGCGCTTCCAGCAACGGGACGCGGTTTTCGGCGGCGATTTCGCGGATCCTGGCGGCCACCTCGTCGGCGCCCTTGGCCACCACCCGGGGGGCGCCCATCTTGCCTTCGGTGTATTTGAGAGCGACTGCGAAATGGGTCGGGTTGGTCACCACCACGTCGGCATTCGGCACTTCGGCCATCATCCGGCGCCGGGCCATTTCGCGCTGCATCTGGCGCATGCGGGCCTTGACCTGCGGATCACCCTCCGACTCCTTGGCTTCCTGGCGCAGTTCTTCGCGCGTCATTTTCAGCTTGTTCGCGTAATGCCACATCTGGTATGGCGCGTCGATCATCGCAATCACCACCAGCGCGCTGACGATCGCGATAAAACTGGTCACCAGCAGATGTCCCAGATGCGCACCGCCTTGCTGCAACGGCTCCACCACCAGCGTCAGCATGCTTTCGAGCTGGTGCGAAATCACCAGCCAGGAAACGCTGCCGACCAGGATCGCCTTGCCGATCGCCTTCACCAGCTCGACGCCGGCGCGCGCGGAAAACATGTTGCCGATCCCGCTCATCGGATTGAGCCGGGTGAAATTCGGCTGCAGCGACTTGCCGCTGAACAGCCAGCCGCCGATCAGCACCGGCGACGCCAGCGCCACCAGCACCAGCAGGCCGGCCAGCGGCGCGAACGCAATCGCGACATCGCCGGCGCTGGCGGCAAGATTGGACAGCAGGAGGTTGAAGTCGAATACGCGGCCGCGATCCAGCGCGAGGCCGGAGGCCAGCATGCGATTCAGGTGCAGGACCAGGTTCCCGCCCAGGAACCACAGGCCGAGACCGGAAGCCAGCAGGATGGTGCAGGTGGCGAGCTCGCGCGAGCGCGGGACATCGCCCTCCTCGCGTGCTTGTTCCAGTCGTCTGGGCGACGCTGGTTCGGATTTTTCGAGATCGCTTTCTTCGGCCACGGCCGGCTCCTGTTTTCGTCGCCTCGCCGGACATCGCACGAGGAGACTCTATCAGGATCGATTATTAGCCGGATGGCAGTATGACTCTCCCGGGAATAAGAGAGGAAAGCGCCCGCTTTTCAGGAACGCGGGTGGCGCCGCCACCCTAGAGGGTGTTATGAACTGATTTGGGGGTGGCGGGGGGGGGGGGCGGGGGGGGGAGACCGCGCGGCCGCGCCCCCCCCCGGGGGGC
>CBIHOK010000156.1:0-9037 GCA_966211575.1 uncultured Noviherbaspirillum sp. | reverse complement strand
CAGCTATCATCAGAATGCTTGAGCGAGGCTGGGATTGCATCCCAGCCTACGGGCTCGGGCTGTGGCGGTGTAGGTTCGCTACCGACCCACAGCCGACACTCGTGCGCACGGGATCGATGGTCTTCAGGGGGCACTGAAAGTGTCGCCGGCACCACATGACGGCGTGTTATCCGTTGGTGTCAACGAATCTCTACCGGTCAGACGCTGCCTGTTTATCCTTGATTGGTGGCCGGCCGAAGATTCGGGTGTATTCCCGGCTGAACTGCGAGGTGCTTTCGTATCCCACTTCGAGAGCGGCTTGGCTCAAGCGCTTGCCTTTGGACAAGATCAGCCGGCGTGCTTCAATCAATCTTAGCTGCTTCTGGAATTGTAGTGGCGACAGCGACGTGATAGCGCGAAAGTGCTGGTGGAACGCTGCTCGGCTCATGCCAGCCGCCGCCAGGTGCTCAACTCGCACTGGTTGGGCGTAGTTCGCACGAAGGATTGCGACAGCACGTGCAATGCGCCGCACATGGCTATCGGGCAGGCCCAGGTTCCGGATCGCGTGGCCTTGGGGGCCCAGCAGCAACCAATGATGAATTTCCCGAACCAGGCCATTCTTGAGCACCGCCAGCGATTTCGGGCGGTCCAGCAGCATTACCAGCCGACGCAGGGCATCGCACAGATCGCCGCTGGTGTCGTGGGCGGGGTGCGATGAATAGGCTTCGGACTCGCTCATCACCAGATCGGTGATCACGGTTGGATCCAGGTCGAGAGCTAACGCAAGATAGGGGTTGGCAACGTTGGCCTGACTGATCCGGCTGGCAATTGGCACATTGCCGGTCACAATGAACATGTCTCCAGTGGAGTATGACGACACTGCAAACGAAAATGGCCGCGATTGCAGCCTTGAAGGCGCGTGGGCACTTCAAAAACGAAATTGGCAGGCTTTGATTTTTCATTCAAGTCGAAAGCAAGCGCGGCCATCAGGATTGGACGAATGCCTCGTGTCGGGCACAATCGGCATCCATGAGTGATTAGCCATTCAAACCGCTTACCCCCGAGCAACGCAGCGGGGCTTCCATGAACGGCATGATGGTTTCATCGCATGCATAACGGTGGACTGACCGGACGAGCCGTTCGCGCATTCCATAACTGCTATATATTTACGTAACACACCATTCAGGAGGATCGAATGTCGATCAAATCCATTCTGAAATTCACCGTGGCGGCACTGGCGATCATTACCGGTCAATCAGTATTCGCACAGGGCAAGCCCATCAATGCAGCGGCGTTTGACGCGCTGGTTGCGCAGGGCCCCGTCGCCGACGCAGCGACCATTGCATCGAGCACCTGGGCCAGCAAGATCAAGCAGGCCGGCACGCTGCGCCTGGGCAGCGTACAAACCTCGAATCTTTTCTCGCTGCTCAACGAGAAGGACGGCAAGATCCGCGGCTTCGACGCCGGCCTGGCCCAACTCCTCACGCGCTACATTCTGGGCGACGGGGCCAAGTACCAGTTCGCACAGGTGACCTCGTCCACGCGCGAGCAGGTGCTTATCAACGATCAGGTGGACATGGTGCTCGCCACTTACTCCATCACCCCCGCCCGCGCCGAGAAGATCTCGTTCGCGGGGCCCTACTACACCTCGCAGGCCGGGGTACTGGTCAAGGCGAACAACAAGACGATCCAGTCGTACAACGACCTGGCCGGCAAGAAGGTCGCCACGCAGGCTGGCTCCACGGGACCCGCGATACTGGCGCAGTACGCGCCCAAGAGTGTCGTACAAGAGTTCCAGACGCACCAGGAAGCCCTCGACGCACTGCGCCAGGGGCGCGTGGATGCCTACGTTACCGACTACACGTTGCTGCTCAACGCCCTGAGCCTCGGAACCGGTGACGCGAAGCTGGCGGGCGCGCCCTTTGGTGCGAAGGACCGCTACGGCATTGGACTGCCCAAGGGCTCGGACGGCGTGGCCTTCATCAATGACTTTCTGAAGAAGCTGGAAGCCGACGGCACCTGGGCCAAACTCTGGACAATTTCCATCGGACAGCGCATCGGCAGCACGTCCGCTCCGACGCCGCCCTCGCTCCCATAAACGATGAGCGATGTTTCCAGGCTCCTGGCAGACTATGGGCCTGCCTTCGGGCAGGCCCTGTTTCTGACCTGGAAGCTCACGATTGTGTCGTTCGTACCCGGCTTCTTGCTGGGCATGATCGTGACGGTACTTCGGCTCTTCCCGCTGCCGCCGCTGCGCTTCGTCCTGACCGTTTACGTCGAGATCTTCCGCAATATTCCCGGCGTGGCGCTGCTGATCTTCATCGTGTTCGCGCTGCCCGATCTCAACGTCCTGATCGACTATGAGCCCAGCGTGATCCTGACCTTGGCGCTGGTCTGCTCCGCGTTCACCGCGGACTACCTGCGCTCGGGCATCAACACCATTGCCGGCGGCCAGATCGAAGCCGCGCTCAGCCTGGGGCTACGGCCCATGCAGATCATCTCCGCGGTGGTGCTGCCGCAGGCGCTGCGCGCGGTGGTGCAGCCCATGACCTCGCTGCTCATCGCGCTGATGTTATCGACCTCGCTGGCGTCACAGGTGCCGTTCCCGGGCAGGGAACTCACCGCGCTCGCGTCCAAGATCGCCAACGACTCTGCAGCGGGCATTGCCGCCTTCGCGGTAGCAGCCGCGATGTACGTGGCGACCGGGCTGCTCATGGCCTGGGCTGGTGCCGCTTTGGAAAAGAAGGTGCGGATACTGCGATGAGCCGCCCTCTGGAAGACATTCTGTTTGGTGCTCCAAGCCCCCAAGCTCAGGCCGTCATGCGGGCGGTGAGCGTGATCGCTGCGGCCGTGCTGCTCCTGCTGGCTGCGGGTATCGTGTTCCGGTTCCATTCCGCAGGGCAGCTCGACGTCCGATTCTGGAAATTCTTCGCTTGGCCGACGACCTGGGCCTTCCTGGCCAGAGGCCTGCTCGGCACGCTGGCATCGGCGGCAATGGCCATCCTCATCGCGCTGACCCTCGGGCTGGTGCTGCTGTTGGGGCGCCTGGCGCGGCCGCGTCTCGTGCGTTGGCCAAGCATCGCGGTAATCGAGTTCCTGCGTGGCACGCCGACGCTGCTGCTCATCTATGTGTGTTTTCTGGTGCTTCCGCCGGCCGGGCTGAAGCTGAGCACATACTGGATGCTGACGTTGCCCATCGGCCTGAGCACGGCCGCGGTGGTGGCCGAGGTATACCGCGCGGGCGTGCTCGCCGTTCCCCGCGGCCAGACCGATGCTGCGCGAAGCCTGGGGTTGACCGAAGCCCAGGTTTTTTTCTTCGTCGTCTTTCCCCAGGCCCTTCGCTACATTGTCCCGGCACTGGTCGCGCAACTGGTCATCGTGGTTAAGGACACGACCTTTGGCTACGTCGTCACCTATGGCGAACTCATGCAGAATGCCAAGGTGCTCATCGCCAATTACCATTCGCTGGTGCCCGTGTACCTCGTTGTAGCGGCACTTTACTGCCTCGTGAATTATGCTATCTCCAGGGAGAGCAAACGGCTCGGCCGGCCGATGCATTGACCGTCATCAGGCTGCTCACATTCCGGTGACGCGGCGCTCTGGCAGGTGGCCGGTACCGTAGGCGTTCGGGGGCTCTTCCAGTTTCTTCCCACGCTGGACACCTCAAATCCATCTAACGCGGACATCGTTTTGTGTCGTCCGGATGACCGCTCCTGGCCGATAGCGGTCCTTCACCAACACTCAGCTCGGTAGGCTGGGATGCAATCCCAGCTATCATCGGAATGCTTAAGCGATGCTGGGATTGCATCCCAGCCTACGGGCTCAAAGAGTACGCCGCGGCTTTTGTCCGACGCTCTAATTGCCGGAACGTTGCCCACCTTCCCGCAACGCCTTCTCCTTCAACCGCAGATTCCGGTTCAACCTCTCCAGGTGCTGCGTCATCTCTTCCGTCGCAGCCTCCGCATTCCCCGCCCGCAAATGCTTCAGAATCGCGCGCCGTACCCCGATTACGTCGGTGCGCGGATCGGGGCCTAGCCGCTCCAGCAGCTGCCGCACGATTTCCGACAGCGAATCGATCAGCATCACCATCACTTCATTGTGGGTGGCGCGCGCGACCAGGCTGTAGAAGTTGATGATGTAGGTGGAGCGCTGCTTCAGGTCGCCGCTGTAGGTGAGCCGTTCGACCAGGTCGATGTCGCGCTCGATGGCGTCGAGGTCGACGCTGGTGGCCCGCTTGCAGGCCAGCCGCAGCGCATCGTTCATCAGCAGAATCCGCGTCTCGGTCACGCTCTCGGCGGTGATTCGACCCAGCAGCACCATGTCCTGCACCGCCTGCGTGATGATGGTGGGGTCGCCATGGCGGATGAATGCGCCGCCGTTGATGCCGCGTTGGCACGCGATCACCCCCGCCACTTCCAGGCCGCGCAGGGCTTCGCGCACCGCGGTACGTGACACGCCTAATTGCTCGGCCAGTTCCCGTTCCGCCGGCAGCCTGTCGCCCGGCTTCAGCCGGCCTTCGCTCACTTCCTTGCGGATCTGCACGCAGATGTCTTCGAAGGCGCGGCGGCTCTTCGCAGTCTTCGGTGCGACGGCGGTTTCCGTATCGGAGGAAACGGGGGCAAGTGATCGGGTACGCGTAGTGGGCATCGGCTTTCCGGGAGGTGAAGCGGGAACGGTTGGATGGCGCGTATTGTAACCCGGCGCCAACCGCTTTCCTGAAACATCAGACCATTTGCCAAAGCGAAACTCAAGACACTTGACTTCGTTATAGCTGGTGATTAGGATAAATGGTATGACCATTTGAGATCGCTGTCGCCGCGAGAGGGCAGACGGCGGCCGGCGCCGCAGCGGCATTGCGATTGCGGCGAATGAAGACGATTACGAAGATTGGAGCGAGGAGAGACGAGATGTCCGACAAGCAGGGCGAGACGATGAGCGACGCCGACGCACGGCGCGAACTGGACCGGGAGCTGGGGCGCTTCCACTGCCGCGTCCATCAGCCGGACGATCCTCCGCTGTTCACGCGGGAGCCGAAGTCGCCGATGCAGGCGCTGCACTGGCGCTGGTCGGAGCTGTCGGTGCTGCTGGAGCGGATCGGTTCGGGGCTGAAGATGGAAGCCGGCGGCAACCGGCGCACGCTGCGCCTGACCAATCCCGGCCTGCCTTACGGCACCACGCCTACGCTGTGGGCGTCGATCCAGGTGATCCTGCCCGGCGAAATCGCGGGCGCGCACCGGCATGCGGCGACCGCGTTGCGCTTCATCATGCACGGCAACGGCGCCTGGACCACGGTCGACGGCGAGCAGTACCCGATGAACGAGGGCGACTTCGTGATCACGCCGAACTGGACCTGGCATGACCATATCCATCGCGGCGATGCGCCGATGATCTGGCTCGATATTCTCGACATCTCGCTGGTGCGCAGCATGCACGCGACTTTTTTCGAGGGATCGCCGGTGGAGCTGCAGCCGGTGGACGAGTATCCGCGGCGTTCGCTGCAGCAGTTCGGCAGCGGCGTGATGAGCCCGGTGCGCGCCGAGCGGCACAATCCGGTCAATCCCTTGCTGGCCTATCCGGCGGCGCAGGCGCAGGCGGCGCTGGCGGTCGCCGCCGAGCTGCCGCCCGATCCGCATGACGACACCTTGCTCGAATACCGGAATCCCGCTACCGGCGGGCCGGCGCTGACCACGATCGGCACCCGCCTGCAATGGCTGCGCCCGCACAACGGCTGCCTGCCGCAGCGCCATACCGGCAGCCTGCTGTATTACGTGATCGACGGCAGCGGCAGCACCACCGTGGGCGACCAGGTGTTTGACTGGAGTCGCGGCGACTTCATCGCGATTCCGCCGTGGACCTGGTACGCGCATCGTAACGACGGCGACCGGCCGGCCCGGCTGTTCCAGGTCAATGACATTCCGGCGATGCAGGCGCTGGGGTTGTATCGGGAAGAACGTGGGGCGTAGTGATTTTCCGTCGTGGCGCCGATGCGGTAATAGTCCGACGCTCTCGGCTTTTGGGATTGCGTTTCCCTCCCCCTTGCAGGGGGAGGGTTAGGGTGGGGGTAGTGCGCTTGAGCAACGACATCGCATCTCGAACGTCACCACCCCCATCCCCACCTTCCCCCTAAGAGGGGGAAGGAGCACACCACAGCGCCTTTAACCGCAAACAAAGCACCAAGGTTTGACGAACAACCAAATCAGATTCTTTTCCACATTGAATAAGACACCTTTATGAAAATTGCCGTATTCGACGATTATCGCGTCGGCCTGGTCGAGGATGACCAAATCTATGACGTCACTTCCGCCATTCCCGATGCTTCCGGCACCTGGCCGCCGGTATTCATGAACCGCGTGATCGCGAACTGGAAAGCGATCGTGCCGCGCCTGCGCGAAGCGCGCCGCGATGCGCCGGCGCTGCCGCTGGCATCGGTGCGGCTGCTGCCGCCGAATCCGTGTCCGGTGCACGTGCTTGCCGCGCCGGCGAACTACCGCAAGCACATCGCGGAGATGGGCGCGATGGCGGTCACGAAGAAGGGGCGCTCGGCGCGCGAGCAGGGCTTTTTCATGAAGGCGAGTGGCTCGCTCACCGGTCCGGCGCGCGGCATCGAACTGCCGCGCGGCTCCACGCGCCGTTTCGACCACGAGTCCGAACTCGCGGTCGTGATCGGCAAGACCGCGCGCAACGTGCGCCGCGAGCAGGCGCTCAACTACGTGTTCGGCTACAGCTGCCTGATCGACGTGACGATGCGCATCGTCAAGGATATTGCCGAGGAAGAGCGCGTGATGCGCAAATCGTTCGAGACCTTCACCCCGCTCGGCCCGTGGATCGTGACGGCCGATGAGGTGGGCGATCCTCAGCAGTTGCGCAACCAGTTGTTCGTGAATGGCGAATGCAGGCAGGACGCGAATACCGGCGACATGATCGTCGGCGTGGCCGAGCTGATCGAGCTGGCGTCGTCGGTGATGACGCTGTATCCGGGCGACGTGATCGCCAGCGGCACGCCGCAGGGCATCGGCCCGATCCAGGCGGGCGACAAGGTGAAGATCCGCATCGAAAAGGTCGGCGAGATGGCGGTCAACGTGCGGGAGAGCGACGAGGTGCCGCCGTTCCTGTTCGAAGCGGCACAGGGGTAGGCGATGGCGGGAGAAGACATGAAGAAAAGCGATACACCGGTACTGATCGTCGGCGCCGGGCCGGTCGGCCTTGCGCTGGCCGGGGATCTCGGCTGGCGCGGCGTTCGCAGCATGCTGGTGGAGAAATCCGACGGCGCGATCCGCCAGGCCAAGATGGACATGGTCGGCATCCGTTCGATGGAATACTGCCGCCGCTGGGGCATCGTGCCCTGGGTAGAGAGCGCGGGCTACAACCGCGACTATCCGCAGGATTGCGCATGGGTGACCAACCTGAACGGTTACGAATTCGGGCGCGAGCCTTTCCCGTCGCCGCGCGCCGAGAAGTGCCCGCCGCAGAGTCCGCAGAAGCGCGAGCGCTGCCCGCAGAATTTCTTCGACCCGGTGCTGCGCCGCTTCGCCGAGCGTTCCGGCTTGTGCACACTGCGCTATGAAACCGAGCTGGTCGATTTCATCGAGCACGAAGACAAGGTGGTGGCCACGCTGCGCAATCTGCACGGCGGGGAAGAGGAGACGATCGTCGCCGATTACCTGGTCGGCACCGACGGCGGCGCCAGCACCGTGCGCCGCAAGCTCGATATCCCGATGGACGGGCCGGAAGTGCTGACCTACACGACCAACGTGATCTTCCGCTGCGACGGCCTGGAAAAGCTGCACCGGATGAAGCCGGCATACCGCTACATCTTCATCGGACTGGAAGGCACCTGGGCGACGCTGGTGGCGATCAATGGCCGCGACCAGTGGCGTTTCTCGCTGGTCGGCGACAGCGAAAAGCGCGCGTATTCGGAGCAGGAGCTGCGGGCGGCGATCGTGCGCGCGGTCGGGCGCGAGTTCGATTTCGAGATCCTGTCCATCCTGCCGTGGGTGCGGCGCCAGCAAGTCGCTCGCCACTATGGGAGCAAGCGCGTGTTCCTCGCCGGCGACGCCGCGCACCTGACGTCGCCGACCGGTGGTTTCGGGATGAACACCGGCATCCAGGATGCGGTGAACCTGTCGTGGAAACTGGAAGCGCGGATCAACGGCTGGGGCGGGGAAGGCCTGCTCGCGTCGTATGAGATCGAGCAGCGCCCGGTGGGCCTGCGCAACGTGGCCGAGGCCACCGGCAACCTGGAACGGATGCTGAACCCGCGCGTGTCGGAACCGCCGAAGGAGTTGTATGACGACACGCCGGAAGGCGAACGCGCGCGCAAGGAGTTCGGCGACCACTATACCGAGATGATGAAGCGCGAGTGGTTCAGCATCGGCATCCATCTCGGCTACATGTACGAGCACTCGCCGATCATCGTGCCCGACGGCACGCCGCAGCCGTCGGATACCGTGCAGAGCTACACGCCGACCGCTCGCCCGGGTTCGCGTGCGCCGCATGTCTGGCTGGAGGAGGGCAAGTCGACGCTGGATTTGTTCGGGCGGGAATTCGTGCTGATGCGGTTTGGGGAGGATGCGCCTTCCGGGGATGGACTCGTGGCTGCGGCGGCGAAGCGCGGGGTGCCGTTGCGGGTGGAGACGATTGTTGATCCGGCTGCGCGCGCGGCTTACGAGACGCGCCTGGTGTTGGTGCGGCCGGATGGGCAGAGTGCCTGGCGGGGGGATGAGGAGCCGGGTGATGCGTTGCGGGTGATGGATGTGGTGCGGGGTGGGGTTGCGTAGCCGCAAACGATTCCCTCCCCCTTGCAGGGGGCGGGCTAGGGAGGGGGTAGTGCGTTTGAAGCACGGCAAACGTTTCTTGAGTCTCATTACCCCCATCCCGACCTTCCCCCTGAGAGGGGGAAGGAGCGGAGCATCGCTTTAACCAACCACTCTCCTTGTGCGCAAAGCGAACAAAAACCATATTGACATCCTCATCTCGTCGCCTCTATAGTGGTAGGACCAGTTTGGACATACCACTATAAAAAGGACAGACATGCTTTCGAGAGAAGACAACGAATTGC
>CBIHOK010000155.1:0-9228 GCA_966211575.1 uncultured Noviherbaspirillum sp. | reverse complement strand
TCAGGCCGCTGACGAATACGGCGTACAGGGCAATCAGGGCCGCCGCAACCATGCTGGCGATCACGGCCAGCGCGTCGCTGCCGAGCATGGCCTGAAAGTGGTATTCGGTCAGCAGCAACAGGTAGGCCGCACCGAACAGCGCGACCAGCCCGAGCCGGCGTATCCGCCCCTGTTGGCGCGATTCGCCGTTGGCGTCGAGGCGGCGGCGCTGACGCGCAGCGTGACCGGCCGCAGCATCGGCTGTGATATCCGCCATCCCCCCGTCCGGACGGTCGGCGACGACAGCGCCGCCGCGCTGTCCCTGCCTGCCTTTGCTTTTCCTGTTAGACATGAGATTGCACCCGTAGACGAAACGCCGGGCGCCGCCCGCGACCCGTGCCGACAACGCAACCGAAATCGGCTACCTTACACGAAACTGACAACGACAGGCGGTTTTGTTGGCAACAATCCAACATGGCATGGAACCCGCGGGCCGTATGGGCGCGGGTGTATCTCTCCTTGTTGTTATCGATGCCGAAACCCAATTCCAACTGGTGACAGTATGAGCAAATGCGCGCGAAACCGCTGTCCGGCTACTTCAGCAGCCGGGCAGCCAGCAGGGCCAGCAGCGATAGCAGCACGGTGGAAGCGAACGGGAACAGGAAGGTCTTGCCGAACAGGGTGAAACGCAAGTCGCCGGGCAGGCGGCCGAGGCCGAGCTTTTCCAACCAGGGCAAGGCCGCCGAAAGCACGGCCAGCGCAACGAATATCGTGAGAGTCCAGCGGATCATGCGAAGTCCGATGAAAGATGCGGCGGGAAGCCCGCGGCCATCATAACCGATGGCTGCGGTCGTTGCGGCCGAACGGTTCCGGCAGGCTGGTGTTCTTGCCGACCACCAGCGCCTTGAACAGCTCGCCCATTTCGGCCGGCGAAATCAGCTTTTGCACCGCGTTCGATTGCGGCAGATAACGCAGCTTGTCTTCCGGCGAGGTGCGCAGCAGCAGGTCGCCGATGCCGGCATCGAGCAGGAACGCGGCCTGGCTGGAATAGCCGAGCAGATCGAGCCCGCCATCGGTTGCCGCCTTTGCCATCGCGCTGAAATCGACGTGGGCGGTGATGTCCTGCAGGCCCGGCAGGTAGAGCGGATCCGGGTGCGCGTGGTGCCGGTAGTGGCACATCAGGGTGCCCTGGGTGCGCTGGTCCAGGTAGTATTCGCGGGCCGGGAAACCGTAGTCGAGCAGGATGGCGGCGCCGCCGAGCCCGCTGTCCTGGTGACCGCTGCACAGCATCCCGGCCAGCGAGCGCATGAAACCGGCCGCCACCGGGTGCACCTCGGTCAGGTAGCCGGGCGGCAGGTCTTGCGCGTCCGGAATCTGGGCGACCAGCGCGCGCTCGGCGGGCCGGTCCCGGTAGACGAAATTGCGGCCCGCCAGCCCGGCCAGTCCGATGCCGCGCTCCTTCCAGCCGGAACCGCTCTTGACGACCAGGTTCACCGGCATCGCATCCAGCACCTCATTGCCGATCACGACACCGGAAAAACTGGCCGGGAAGCGATCCAGCCAACGCACCTGCGGGAAGCCGCGCAAGGTCTTTTCCTGGCGCGCCCGCAGCTCGCCCGACACTTCGACGATCGAATAGCGATGCAGCGACACGCCCATTTCCTTGAGTTCGGTGAGGATGTCGCGCGCCAGCTTGCCGGTGCCGGCGCCGAATTCGAGGATCTGCGGCGCGCTCTGCGCCATCAACCCGGCTGCCACCCGCGCCAGCGCAGCACCGAAAAGCGGCGTCATTTCGGGGGCGGTTGTAAAATCTCCGTCTTTGCCGAGTTTGGCGGCGCCGCCGCTGTAATAACCGAGGCCGGGCGCGTACAGCGCGAGTTCCATGTATTGCGCAAACGATATCCAGCCGGAGTTGCGGCGGATTTCGTTGGCGATCAGGTGGTGCAGCGCGCGCGAGGCGGCCAGGGCATCGGCTGAGGGTTCGGGCAGTTGCAATTGCATGTTCGGTATTGTATTGAAATCGGTACAGCCGCAGGAAGTAAATTGCCAAATTGCCGTAATCCGCTTCGATCGACAAGGTACGACAGGACTATGACCACATCCCCGCGAAAAGTTGCACTGGTGACCGGTTCGGCGCGCCGCATCGGGCGCACCATTGCGCTTGCGCTGGCTGGACGCGGCTGGGACGTGGCCGTGCATTACCACCGTTCGGCGGAGGAGGCGGCAAACACCGTGCGCGAGATCGAATCGCTGGGCCGGCGCGCCGCGGCGGTGTGCTGCGACCTGGCCGATGAAAACGCGGTCCGGCTGCTGCTGACGCACGCTGCCGCAGCGCTCGACGGCGTTCCGGTGTCATGCGTGGTCAACAACGCCTCGCTGTTCGAGCAGGACACGGCGGCCGATTTCTCCGCCGCCCGGCTCGACGCGCACATGCACACCAACCTGGCGGCGCCGGTGCTGCTGGCGCAAGCGCTGCACGACGCGACGCCGGACGGCTCGCAAGCGGTGGTGGTGAACCTGCTGGACCAGAAGCTGTTCAACCTGAACCCGGATTTCCTGTCCTATACGTTATCCAAGGCGGCGCTGCAGTCGGCCACCACGATGCTGGCGCAGGCGCTTGCGCCCAGGGTCAGGGTCGCCGGCGTCGCGCCCGGCATCACGCTGGTCTCCGGTGACCAGAGCCCGGAAGGCTTTGCCCACGCGCACACGAAAACGCCGCTGGGCCGCTCCAGCACCCCGGAAGACGTCGCGGACGCGGTCTGCTTCGTCGCCGAAAACCGCGCGATCACCGGCACCACGCTGCTGGTCGACGGCGGCCAGCACCTGATTCCCCTGCAACGCGACGTGATGTTCGTCGCCACCTGATAGATCGAGACCATGCTTTCTTCCCTTTCCCATCCCAGCCTGGCCGATTGCCGCCGCCTGTTCCTGCGCAACTACGAGGTGATGATCAATATCGGCGTCCACGAATTCGAGAAGAAGGGGGAGCAGCGGGTACTGATCAATGTCGACCTGTTCATTCCTCTGGCGGAATCGACGCCGAAGGGTGACCACCTGGATGAAGTGGTCGACTACGATTTCATGCGCGATACGATCGCGCGGCGCATGGCGCAGGGCCATATCCACCTGCAGGAAACGCTGTGCGACGACGTCGCGCGCGCCATGCTGACGCACCCGAAAGTCCGCGCGGTACGGGTATCGACTGAAAAGCCCGATGTCTATCCGGATTGCGACAGCGTCGGCGTGGAAGTCATCCATATCAAGGGTTGAAGATGGAAACGACATTCGAAAGCCCGAGCACCGCCGCCTCCCGCCCCTCTGCCCCCGACACGGCAGGCGAGCGCCCGCAGCAAAGCGGAACGGACCTGAAGAAGGCGGAGAAGATCGCTTACGAAAACAACAAGCTGCACAAGCGGCTGTGCCGGCTGGTGGGTCAGGCCATCGGCGACTTCAACATGATCGAGGACGGCGACCGCGTGATGGTCTGCCTGTCCGGCGGCAAGGACAGCTACGGGCTGCTCGACATCCTGCTGACGCTGCGCGAGCGGGCGCCGATCCGCTTCGACATCGTGGCGGTCAACCTCGACCAGAAGCAGCCGAATTTTCCGGCGCACGTGCTGCCGGAATACCTGACGAAACTCGGCGTGCCCTTCCATATCGAAAACCAGGATACCTACAGCATCGTCAAGCGCGTGATCCCGGAAGGGAAAACCACCTGCTCGCTGTGTTCGCGACTGCGGCGCGGCATCCTGTACCGGGTGGCCGATGAACTGGGTGCGACCAAGATCGCACTCGGCCATCACCGCGACGATATCCTGGAGACCTTCTTCCTCAACATGTTCTTCGGCGCCAAGCTGAAAGGCATGCCGCCCAAGCTGCAGTCGGACGATGGCAAGCACATCGTGATCCGGCCGCTCGCCTATGTGAAGGAGGCGGACATGGAGCGTTATGCGGAGGTGAAGCAGTTCCCGATCATTCCCTGCGATTTGTGCGGCAGCCAGGAAAACCTGCAGCGCAAGCAGATCAAGGCGATGCTGCGCGAATGGGAAAGGAAGTTTCCGGGCCGGGTGGAAAACATCTTTTCGTCGCTGTCGACCGTGGTGCCGTCGCATTTGATGGATCGCGGACTGTTCGGCTTCGCCGGTCTGCAGGCCGGCGGTGAAGCGTCGGCCGATGGCGACATCGCGTTCGACGAGGAACCGTGCGCACCGCCGGCCAGCGTGATCAACATCAGCCGGCGCGACGACTGATCAGACCGGAGCTGCCAGCGCGCGGCAGTCGTCAATCAACTGCTGCAGCCGCGCGGCTGCGTGGGCGCGCTGAGCTGGCGTGGCGAGGTTGACAATTTGCGCCACCAGGCTTGCGTTCGCCTCGCGCGCCGCGTCGAAGAATGCCTTGTGTTCCGGATACGTGAACAATTCCAGCGTTGCTTTCAAGTGCGCGCGCAGCATCGCCGCCGCCGCGTCGGGCGCCGGCTTTTCCGCCGCAATCCTGCGCAGCAAGGCGAGCAATTCCTGCTGCCGGCGCTGGCGCTCCGCCAGCCACAAGGCATCGTCCAGCGGGCGCGCGTCGGAGGCGGCGCGGATTTGCGCACGCTGCGCCTGGCTGAAGTCGCCGAACCAGTATTCGGCCTGCTTCATCAGTTGCCGATACCGCTTCAGTTGACGCTGCTCAAGATCGCCCTGCAAGTGCTCTTTACGATACTTTTCATCGTTGGACGCGAATCTGCTTTCGATATGCGCGATCTGCTGCGGCTGCAGCGTCAGCGCAAGCCGGGCCAGCACCGGCAATGCGCGATCGGCAACACGCATTGCCCGCAACTGCAGCGCTGCATACTCGTCGAGGACCCCCGCCGTGCTCGCCGGCTGCTGCAGTTGCCGCTGCAAATGCGCCAGCCATTCCGCGTAATCAGGTAACTGGGTGCGCCGATGCCAGGCAAGCAAGTCGGCGATGTCGCTCTTGACCCGGGGTTTCTGTTCGCCGCGGAAATCCACATAGCTGTCCAGCCACCAGTACGCGACCCGTTCGCCGTTTGCATAACCGATACGCAAGGCGCTGCAGCCGGCGAGCAGGCAGACCAGCAGGAAGAACACGGTGCGCGCCACCAAGGCAGCCCGATTTCGCATGATAATATTTCGCATCACTACACATCATCTTCTATGAACGTCGTCATCCTGGCAGCCGGCATGGGCAAACGCATGCAATCGGCGCTGCCGAAAGTGCTGCACCCCCTGGCCGGGAAGCCCTTGCTGTCCCATGTTATCGATACCGCACGCACGCTGTCGCCATCGACGTTATGCGTGATTTACGGACACGGCGGCGAACTGGTGCCGCAACGGATGCAAGCGCCGGACCTCGGCTTCGCCCGCCAGGAGCCGCAGCTCGGCACCGGGCATGCGGTGATGCAAGCGGTGCCGCATCTGCGCGACGACGTGCCGACGCTGATCCTGTACGGCGACGTGCCGTTGACCCGCGCCGACTCGCTACGGCGGCTGTTGGACAGCGCCGGTTCCGATAAGTTGGCGATACTGACGGTGGAGCTGGACGATCCGACCGGTTATGGCCGCATCCTGCGCGAAAATGACAACGACACCGACGGCAGCGGCCGCATCGTCGGCATCGTCGAGCAAAAGGACGCCACCGAAGCGCAGCGCGCGATCAACGAAGTCAATACCGGCATCATGGTGGCGCCCACCGCGCACCTGAAGCGCTGGCTGGACCGGCTGTCGAACGATAACGCGCAGCGCGAATACTATCTGACCGACATCGTCGCGCGCGCAGTCGAGGATGGCGTGCCGGTGGTGTCTGCGCAGCCCGGCGCGGTATGGGAAACGCTGGGCGTCAACAGCAAGGTACAACTGGCGGAACTGGAGCGCATCCACCAGCGCAACGTGGCCGATGCGCTGCTGGAGCAGGGCGTGACGCTGAGCGATCCGGCGCGGCTCGATGTGCGCGGCACGCTGCAGTGCGGACGCGACGTCGCGATCGATGTCAATTGCCTGTTCGAGGGCACGGTCGAACTGGAGGATGGGGTGACGATAGGCGCGCATTGCGTGATCCGCAACGCGCGTATCGCCAAGGGCGCGAACATCAAGCCGTTCTGCCATATCGAGGACGCGGTGGTCGGCGCCGCCTCGGTGATCGGTCCGTATGCGCGGCTGCGCCCCGGCACCGAGCTGGCGGAGGATGTCCACATCGGCAATTTCGTCGAAGTCAAGAACAGCAGCATCGCGGCGCACAGCAAGGCCAACCATCTTGCCTATGTCGGCGATGCGACGGTGGGCTCGCGCGTCAACATCGGCGCCGGTACCATCACCTGCAACTACGACGGCGCCAACAAGTTCCGCACCGTGATCGAAGACGAGGCGTTCATCGGCAGCGATACCCAGCTGGTCGCCCCGGTACGGGTCGGCAAGGGCGCGACGCTGGGCGCCGGCACCACGCTCACCAAGGATGCCCCGGAAGGCAAGCTGACGGTGTCGCGCGCGCGGCAGGTGACGATCGATGGCTGGCAGCGTCCGGTAAAGATCAAGAAATAACCCGATTTTTTACAGCGGCGAACACGGCGGGCACGACGGAAACCGTGCAGCATTTGCTTTTCGCCGTGCCCGCCGTGTTCGCCGTGGTTCAATCACCCGCTCCTCACACCGCGATCCGCGTCTCGAACTTGCTGCGGTGGATGGAGAAAAAGCTGCGCACGTTGCGCACGTTCGCATGCGCGGCGAACAATCGGTGAGCGAGCGCGTGGTAGGCCGGCATGTCGGCCACCTGCACCACCAGCACGAAATCCGGCCCCGGTGACACCCGGTAACACTGCAGCACCGCCGCTTCGCCCGCCACCAGCGTCTCGAATTCCTGCATGCGCTCCGCCCCCTGGTGATCGAGCGTGATTTCCACGATCGCGGTCAAGCCGGCTCCCACCTTTTCCGGTGCCACCAACGCAACCTGGCGCTCGATGATGCCGGCATCGATCAATCTCTTGACCCGTCGCAAGCAAGTCGGCGCGGACGCATGCACACTTGCCGCAAGGTCATTGTTGGTTTGCGCCGCGTTCGCTTGCAAGGCATTCAGGATGCGGCGATCGAGGTCATCCAGGGAAACGGCATCACTCATTAAATTTCTCTGAAAGTTCATTAAATTTCTCTGAAAGTCGTTTCATGAAATTATATTTCATCACTGTATTTAAGTGAAATATTCATTCTTCTTTCAAAGAATTTAGAAAACATATTTCATCCCCTCCCCACTAGCATACAAGCGTCTTTTCCGAATTCAACGAGGAGCAAACATGTGTGGCATCGTCGGCGCGGTCGCGCAGCGCAATATCACCCCCATCCTGCTGCAGGGGCTGAAGCGGCTTGAATACCGCGGCTACGACTCCTGCGGCGTGGCGCTGCATGTCGATGGCCTGCTGCAGCGTTCGCGCAGCACCGCGCGCGTGGCCGAACTGGAAAAGCAGGTCGAGCAGGCCGGGCTGGCCGGCTTCACCGGCATCGCGCATACCCGCTGGGCCACGCATGGCGCGCCGGCGTCGCACAATGCGCATCCGCATTTCTCGCGCGAGCGGATCGCGCTGGTCCACAACGGCATCATCGAAAACCACGAAGAGCTGCGCGCCGAACTGTCGGCCGCCGGCTACGTGTTCGAAAGCCAGACCGATACCGAGGTGATCGCGCACCTGATCGACCACATGTATGGCGGCGACCTGTTCGACACCGTGCAGCAGGCGGTCAAGCGGCTGCACGGCGCCTACGCGATCGCGGTGTTCTGCCGCGACGAACCGCACCGCGTGATCGGCGCGCGCCAGGGTTCGCCGCTGATCGTCGGCGTCGGCAACGGCGAGAACTTCCTCGCGTCCGACGCGATGGCGCTGGCCGGCACCACCGACCAGATCATCTACCTCGAAGAAGGCGACGTGGTCGACTTGCAGCTGCAGCGCTACTGGATCGTGGACGGCGACGGCCGCCCGGCCGAGCGCGAAGTGCGCACCGTGCTCGCGCATACCGGCGCCGCCGAACTCGGTCCGTACCGGCACTACATGCAAAAGGAAATCTTCGAGCAGCCGCGCGCGATCGGCGACACGCTGGAAGGCGTGACCGCGATCATGCCGGAGCTGTTCGGCGACCAGGCCTACCGCATTTTCAAGAAAATCGACTCGGTGCTGATCCTGGCCTGCGGCACCAGCTATTACGCGGGACTGACCGCCAAGTACTGGATCGAGTCAATCGCCCAGTTGCCGGTCAATGTCGAGATCGCCAGCGAATACCGTTATCGCGACAGCGTGCCGAACCCGGATGCGCTGGTCGTCACGATTTCGCAAAGCGGCGAAACCGCCGACACGCTGGCCGCGCTCAAGCATGCGCGTGCGCAGGACATGGTCAATACGCTCACCATCTGCAACGTCGCGACCAGCGCGATGGTGCGCGAGTGCAAGCTGTCGTACATCACCCGCGCCGGCGTCGAAGTCGGCGTCGCCTCGACCAAGGCATTCACCACCCAGCTGACCGCGCTGTTCCTGCTGGCGCTGTCGCTGGCGCAGGTGCGCGGCCGGCTGAACGACGAGCAGGAAGCCGATTACCTGAAACAGATGCGCCACCTGCCGGTGGCGGTCGGCGCAGTGCTCGCACTGGAACCGCAGATCATCGCCTGGGCCGAGGAATTCGCGCGCAAGGAAAACGCGCTGTTCCTCGGACGCGGACTGCATTATCCGATCGCGCTCGAAGGCGCGTTGAAGCTGAAGGAGATTTCCTACATCCACGCCGAAGCGTATCCGGCCGGCGAACTGAAGCATGGCCCGCTGGCGCTGGTGACGCAGGAAATGCCGGTGGTGACGGTGGCGCCGAACGACGTGCTAATCGAGAAGCTGAAATCGAACATGCAGGAAGTGCGCGCGCGCGGCGGCCAGCTCTACGTGTTTGCCGATTCCGACTCGCACATCTCGTCGAGCGAAGGCGTGCATGTGATCCGGCTGCCCGAGCATTACGGCAAGCTGTCGCCGATCCTGCACGTGGTGCCGCTGCAGTTGCTCGCGTATCACACTGCTCTGGCACGCGGGACCGACGTGGACAAGCCGCGCAATCTGGCGAAGTCGGTGACGGTGGAATAAGCGCCGGGAAGACCCGGAATCAGCTGAACCTGTAGCGAACCGGCAATTCGTGCAATTCACACCGCTACAGGACAGGCGGCGTCAGTTGGCATAGCCGGCGCTTTTGGCACGCAAGCCGGCAATCGTCTGCGTCGGCGTCAGCACCT
>CBIHOK010000154.1:0-9233 GCA_966211575.1 uncultured Noviherbaspirillum sp. | reverse complement strand
TGCGGATGAACTGCTTGAGCATCTGCTCGGTGACGGTGAAGTCGGCGATCACGCCGTCCTTCATCGGGCGGATCGCTTCGATGTTGCCGGGCACCTTGCCCAGCATCTGCTTGGCTTCCTTGCCGACCGCCTGGATCGTCTTCTTGCCGTTGGGGCCGCCCTGCTGGCGGATCGCGACCACCGACGGTTCGTCCAGCACGATGCCCGCGTTGCGCACGTAGATCAGGGTGTTGGCCGTGCCCAGATCGATTGCCAGATCGTTAGAAAAGTAACTGCGTAGAAATCCAAACATGTAGTGTCCCGGTGCGCGACAGTCGCGCGATGATCATTCAAAGATGCCCGCATGCCTGCGGCGTCTCGCTGGCAAGCGGCTCCGGCACGGCATTAGCGCGACATTCTACCTTATAATTTACGTCGTATTAGCTGGTGGAAACCCGAAAAATGCCGGCCGGAAGCGCGGTTTTGACAAGCTTTTGCCAGGTTTAAAATACCTTTGTCTTTTCATTATTCCCGCCGCCCGCGGCGGGCTCCAACTACCCGATCATGTCACTCGACCTTTCCGATGTTAAGCGCCTGGCACGCCTGGCGCAGCTCGACCTCACCGATGAGCAGACCGGCAACACGCTGGACAAGCTCAACGGCATCTTCGCGCTGGTCGAACAGATGCGTGCGGTCGACACCGACGGCGTCGAACCGCTGAACCATCCGATCGCCGCCCATCAGAGCGACCTCGCGTTGCGCCTGCGCGAAGACCAGGTGACCGAAGCGGACCGCCGTGCCGACTACCAGCAGGTGGCGCCGGCCACCCAGGACGGCCTGTACCTGGTCCCGAAGGTCATCGAATAAACCCTGCCGCGCGCCGCGCCGGCACCCGCCATACGCCCTCCTATTCCATGCATACCAAGACCCTGAAACAGTTGTCAGCGCTGCTGCAGTCGCGCCAGGTTTCCGCCGCCGAACTGGCCAAGCTCTACCTCGACCGCATCCGCGCCAGCCAACTGAACGCGTTCATCGACGTCAACGAAGCGCTGACGCTGGAACAGGCGGCGGCCGCCGACCGCCGCATCGGCGCCGGCGATGCCACCCCGCTGACCGGCATCCCGATCGCCCACAAGGACATCTTCGTGACCCGCGGCTGGCGCTCCACCGCCGGCTCCAAGATGCTCGCAAATTACGTCAGCCCCTTCGACGCAACTGTGGTCGAACAGTTCCATACGGCAGGTATGGTCACGCTCGGCAAACTGAACTGTGATGAATTTGCCATGGGCTCCTCGAACGAGAACTCGTTCTTCGGCCCGGTGAAGAACCCGTGGGATCCGGCGGCGATCCCGGGCGGCTCGTCCGGCGGCTCGGCCGCGGCAATCGCTGCCCGGCTGGCGCCGGCTGCCACCGCCACCGACACAGGCGGCTCGATCCGCCAGCCGGCGTCGCTGTGCGGCGTCACCGGCATCAAGCCGACCTATGGCCGCGTCTCGCGCTTCGGCATGATCGCTTTTGCATCGTCGCTCGACCAGGGCGGACCGATGGCGCAGACCGCCGAAGACTGCGCGCTGCTGCTGAACGCGATGACCGGCTTCGATCCGCGCGACTCGACCAGCCTGGAACGCCCGGCCGAGGATTTCACACGCGAGCTGGGCAACAGCCTGCAGGGCCTGAAGATCGGCATCCCGCGCGAATACTTCGGCGCCGGCCTGGCGTCCGACGTCGAACAGGCGGTGCGCGCCGCCCTGCGCGAATACGAAAAGCTGGGCGCAACGCTGGTCGACATCTCGCTGCCGAAGACCGAGCTGTCGATCCCGGTCTACTACGTGATCGCGCCGGCCGAAGCATCGTCCAACCTGTCGCGCTTCGACGGCGTGCGCTACGGCCATCGCGCCCAGGAATACAAGGATCTGGGCGACATGTACCGCAAGTCGCGCGCGGAAGGTTTCGGCGACGAGGTCAAGCGCCGCATCCTGGTCGGCGCCTACGTGCTGTCGCATGGCTATTACGATGCCTACTACCTGCAGGCGCAGAAGATCCGGCGCCTGATCGCGCAGGATTTCCGCGACGCTTTCCAGAAGTGCGACGTGATCATGGGGCCGGTTTCCCCGACCGTCGCCTGGAACCTGGGCGCGAAGACCGACGATCCGGTCGCGAACTACCTGGCCGACATCTACACCTTGTCAACCAGCCTGGCAGGCCTGCCCGGCATGTCGATTCCCTGCGGCTTCGGCCAGGGCGACAATGCGAAGCGCCCGGTCGGCCTGCAATTGATCGGCAATTATTTCAACGAGGCGAAGCTGCTGAACATCGCGCACCAGTACCAGTCGGCCACCGACTGGCATGCGCGCGTGCCGGAAGGCGTATAGACAAAAGCGGGCGATGTCGTCATTACCGGTGACATCGCCCAGATGAAGAAGTGAGGACACCATGCAGTGGGAAGTCGTGATCGGTCTGGAGACGCATGCGCAGCTCTCGACCCAATCCAAAATTTTCAGCGGCGCATCGACCCGTTTCGGCGCGGAGCCCAATACCCAGGCCTGCCCGGTCGATCTCGCGCTGCCCGGCGTGCTGCCGGTGATGAACAGGGGCGCGGTCGAACGCGCGATCCAGTTCGGGCTGGCGATCGGCGCCACCGTCGCGCCGCAGTCGATCTTCGCGCGCAAGAATTATTTCTACCCCGACCTGCCCAAGGGCTACCAGATCAGCCAGTACGAAATCCCGGTGGTCCAGGGCGGCACGGTATCGTTCCTGCTTGAAAAGGATGGCAAGAGCGAGATGAAGACCGTGCAACTGACGCGCGCCCACCTCGAAGAGGACGCCGGCAAGTCGCTGCACGAGGATTACCACGGGATGACCGGCATCGACCTGAACCGCGCCGGCACCCCACTGCTGGAAATCGTCACCGAACCCGACATGCGCAGCGCTGCCGAGGCGGTCGCGTATGCGAAGGCATTGCACTCGCTGGTGGTCTGGCTCGGCATCTGCGACGGCAACATGCAGGAAGGTTCGTTCCGCTGCGATGCCAACGTCTCGGTGCGTCCGCTCGGCCAGCAGGAATACGGCACCCGCTGCGAGATCAAGAATCTGAACTCGTTCCGCTTCCTGGAAGAAGCGATCAACTACGAAGTGCGGCGCCAGATCGAGCTGATCGAGGACGGCGGCAAGGTGGTGCAGGAAACCCGGCTGTACGACCCGGACCGCAAGGAAACCCGCTCGATGCGCAGCAAGGAAGACGCGCAGGATTACCGCTACTTCCCCGATCCCGACCTGCCGCCGCTGGTGATTGCTCAGGAATGGATAGAGCGCGTGAAGGCTTCGATGCCGGAACTGCCGGGCGCTATGCGCGAACGCTTCGTGCGCGACTACGGGCTGCCCGAATACGACGCGGCGGTGCTGACGCAGTCGAAGGCGATGGCCGGCTATTTCGAGGCGGTAGTGGCGAAAGCCGGCAAGGAACAGGCGAAGCCGGCTGCCAACTGGCTGATGGGCGACGTCTCTTCCACGCTCAACCGCGCCGGCGTCGACATCGACGCCGCACCGGTGAGTACCGAACAGCTTGCCCTGCTGTTGCAGCGGATTGCCGACGGCACGATTTCGAACAAGATCGCAAAGGAAGTATTCGCCGCGATGTGGGAGGCGCCGTCTGACCAGCCGACGCTGGCCGACGACATCATCGAGGCGAAAGGCCTGAAGCAGATTTCCGACAGCGGCGCGCTGGAAAAGATCGTCGACGAGGTGCTGGCAGCGAATGCGAAGTCGGTCGAGGAATACCGTAGCGGCAAGGAGAAGGCATTCAATGCGCTGATCGGCCAGGCGATGAAGGCCACCAGGGGCAAGGCCAATCCGGCACAGTTGACCGAATTGCTGAAGAAGAAGCTGGCAGGTTGACCGGGGCAGGTTTGGCTTGATTTAAGGACACGGCGGGCACGGCGGACAACAAGGTTTTTTGGGGTTGGCACCGTGTTCGCCGTGGTTCAAAAATCTTCGGCCTCCCAACCTCACTTCACCCCGTACCGCTCCCGGTAAGCCGCCACCGCATCCTTGTACTTCGCCAGCTCCTGCCCCGCGCTCCCGCTCGACAAGTAGCCCAGCAAATCGTCCAGGTTGCCGATCGAGACGACAGGCATGCCATACGCCTTGCTCACCTCCTGCACCGCGGAATTCTCCGACAGCGCGCCATCCTTGCCCGACTTTTCCATCCGGTCCAGCGCGATCAGCACTGCGCACGGCGTCGCACCGGCGCCACGGATCAGTTCGACCGACTCGCGCACCGAGGTACCGGCCGAAATGACGTCGTCGATGATCACCACGCGCCCTTCCAGTTTCGCGCCGATCAGCGTGCCGCCCTCACCGTGGTCCTTGGCTTCCTTGCGGTTGAACGCGAACGGCACGTTGCGGCCTTTTGCAGCGAGCGCCACCGCGGTGGCCGAGGCGAGCGTGATGCCCTTGTAGGCGGGCCCGAACAGCATGTCGAATTCGACACCGGAATCGAGCAGCGTCTGCGCGTAATAGTCGGCCAGCTTGCCGAGCACGGCGCCGTCGTTGAACAGCCCGGCGTTGAAGAAATACGGCGACGTGCGGCCGGCCTTGGTGATGAATTCGCCGAACTTCAGTACCCCGGCGAATACCGCGAACTCGATGAATTCCTGACGTAGCTTGCTCAAAATGACCTCGAAAAGTGGGAAAAGAATCTAGTAATTCACATGCTTCGATTTTCGGATCGCGCATGAATACATGCCGTTCTGCCCCTTCCCCCTGCAAGGGGGAAGGCTGGGATGGGGGTAGGGCGCTTGAGCTGGCATTGGCAGTGGATCGGGCTCTCTACCCCCTCCCTAGCCCTCCCCCTGCAAGGGAGGAGGGAATCTGACGACATGCTGCGTAACCTACACAACGCTAGCACCTTCCGCAAATCGTAGCGTGACAAACCGCCTGCCGGCATTGTAATTCGATATCGGCGCGCGATCAGCGATGCGTCCGCGACAATTTCCCGAATGAATCGGTTATGCTTGCCCGGTCACATTTTTCGCTCTCGCCATGATCAAGATCGTCTCCGCCAATCTCAACGGCATACGCTCCGCCGCCAAAAAAGGCTTCTTCGACTGGATGTCCGCGCAATCGGCGGACTTCGTCTGCGTGCAGGAGCTGAAGGCGCAGGAACCCGACATGACGCCCGAATTCCTCGCCCCCGCCGGCTTTCGCGGGCATTTCCATTACGCCGAGAAGAAAGGCTATTCCGGTGCCGGCGTGTATTCGCGGCTGCAGCCGGACGCGGTGCAGACCGGTTTCGGCTGCCCGGAGTTCGATGCCGAGGGCCGCTACGTGCAATGCGATTTCGGCAAGCTCAGCGTGATCTCGGTGTATTGCCCGTCCGGCTCGTCGAGCGAGGAAAGGCAGCAGGCCAAGTTCCGTTTCATGGACGTGTTCCTGCCGCATCTGGCGCAACTGCGGGCCTGCGGGCGCGAAGTCGTGGTGTGCGGCGACTGGAACATCGCGCACAAGGAAATCGACCTGAAGAACTGGCGCTCGAACCAGAAAAACAGCGGCTTCCTGCCGGAGGAACGGGCGTGGCTGACGCGCGTGCTGGACGAAGTGGGCTGGGTCGACGTGTACCGCCGCCTGCACCCGGAGACCACCGGCGACGCCTATACCTGGTGGAGCAACCGCGGCCAGGCCTGGGCCAACAACGTGGGGTGGCGCATCGACTATCACATGTCGACCCCCGGTATCGCCGAAACGGCGGCCAGGGCCGGCATCTACAAGGAACAGCGCTTCAGCGACCACGCGCCGCTGACTATCGAGTACCAGTGGCAGCCATGATGATGCGGACACTCCCGGCCCTGCGCCGGAATCATCCTCATATCGGGCAAATTTACTGAACCGCCAAACTGCCAAAAGGCAAGAATTCCGGGCTGTCCGGATGGGTCCGCATTTTTTCGGTAAAATACTTGACGTGTCAAACATTGACGAATCAAGCAACTTGCCGCCCACCCCGGCCATCCCTCCATGACCACCGCTCCTGCCTCCCCCGATCCGCAAACCCTACCCGCCCGCAGCTTCGCCGAATCGCTGCGCGCGATGCTTGGCCTGTTCTTCGTCGTGATGATGGTGGCGCTCGACCAGACCGTGGTCGGCACCGCGCTGCCGACCATCGTGGCGGAACTGCAAGGTTTCGACCTGTACGCCTGGGTGGCGACCTCCTACCTGCTGGCCTCGATCATCACGGTGCCGATCTTCGGCCGTCTCGGCGACTACTTCGGCCGCAAGTATTTCGTGGTCGCTGCGATCGTGGTGTTCACGCTGGCGTCGGCGCTGTGCGGCGTGGCGAACAGCATGCTGATGCTGGTGCTGTCGCGCGGCCTGCAGGGCATAGGCGGCGGCATGCTGGTCGGCACCGCGTTCGCGTCGGTGCCGGACCTGTTCCCGGAACCGCACGTGCGGCTGCGCTGGCAGGTGCTGATCAGTTCCTCGTTCGGCATCGCGAATGCGATCGGGCCTTCGCTCGGCGGCTACCTGACCGAGTACGCGGGCTGGCGCTCGGTGTTTTACGTGAACCTGCCGATCGGCCTGCTCGGCGTGTATTTCGTCTGGCGCCACATGCCGCTGATCCGCAACCACCGCCACACCGGGCCGATCAAGCTGGACTGGCCGGGTGCGCTGCTGATCGCGGCGGCGCTCGGCAGCCTGCAGATGCTGGTGGAACTGCTGCCCGGGCATGGCCTGAGCGGCGGCATGCTGTTGCTGGCGCTGGGCAGCATCGGCGCCTTCGTCGCCCTTTATTTCTGCGAAAAGCGCGCGGCCAACCCGCTGCTGCCGATCGAGATGTTCCGCAATCCGGCGCTGGCCGCGCTGTTTACGCAGTCGGTGCTGCTGGGCTTCATGATGTTCGCCCTGATCTTCTACATGCCCCTGCTGCTGCAGGGCGGCTTCGGGCTGCCGCCGGACCAGGCCGGCCTGCTGATCACGCCGCTGGCGGTCTGCATCACGCTGGCCTCGATTTCGAATAGCCGGCTGCTGCCGCATATCGCGAATCCGGCGCGCGTGATTTACGGCGGACTGATCCTGCTGATGCTGGCCGGCATCGGCGTGACCACGCTGAAGATCACCACGCCGCACTGGCTGGTGGCGTTGTACATGCTGGGCAGCGGCCTCGGGCTCGGCTTCGTCTTGCCGAACCTGACGATCTTCACCCAGGAAACCGCGGGGCGCGCCCACCTCGGCATCGCGACCGCGCTGATCCAGTCGCTGCGGATGATAGGCGGGATGCTGGGCACCGCGCTGGTCGGTACGCTGGTCAACCACGCGTATGTGAATCGCGTGCGGGAGGTGCTGGACACGGCCCACGCGTCGCGCTGGTTTCCGCAGCTGAACGATCCGCAGATCCTGATCAACAAGCAGGCGCAAGCCGACCTGCTGCAGCAGATGCGCGGGTTCGGGCAGAACGGCCTGGCGCTGATCGAATCGACCCGGGAAGCGCTGGTGTCGTCGATCCACCTGGGACAGACGCTGTCGGTCGGCGTTGCCGTGCTGGCATTGCTGCAGATGCGCCGGCTGCCGCCGCTGAAACTGCGCCGCCGCGCCACCGAGAGCGCGCCGGCGCCGCACGGGGAATAAGGTGACGGAGACCGCCGAACAGCTGCGGGTGCTGCAGCAACTGGGCCGCACCTACCGCGCCTTCCTCAGCGCCTACGAGAAGCAGGTCGGCCATTTCCTGCCGCGCTGGCGCGTGATGCTGCACCTCTATCAACGGGGCAAGCCGACTCCGCAAAAGGATGTGGGCGAAGCTTCGTACATGGACCCCGGCGCGCTGTCGCGCCAGTTGAGCGCACTGGAAGCACTGGGCTGGATCCGGCGCGATACCGACAGCAACGACAAGCGCGTCACCAACGTGTCGCTGACCGAACAGGGACGCCAGGAAGTCGAAAAGAGCTTGCCGAAACGCGCCGCCTTCATGGAAGAGATGCTGCAAGACGTGTCGGAAAAACAGTTGCGGCAGCTGATGGACTCGCTGCTGCTGCTGGAAACCCGCTTCAATGCGAGCACGCGCAAGGAAGACGGTGCGCCGCGCACGTCCTGACCGTGCTAACCGGCCTTGGCTTGCGCCGCCGACTGCGCGCCGGCGTCGTCGCGCACGCTCCAGGGGGCGATCCGGGGCAGCATCAGCATGCCCGGCAGCGCCAGTGCGAAACAGATGATGAAGAACCAGAACCAGCCGGTTTCCGCCACCACGAAGCCCGCCAGCGAATTGATGAAGGTGCGCGGCACCGCCGCCAGGCTGGAAAACAGCGCGTACTGGGTCGCGGTATAGCGCGGATCGGTGGTGCGCGAAATGTACGCGACAAACGCGGCCGCGCCCAGGCCGAGGCTGCCGAATGCCTCGAAACCGATCACCAGGCCCAGCAGATAGGGGTTGGCGCCGGCATACGCGAGCCAGGCAAAGCCGAGCACCGCCAACGCCTGCACCGCGCCGAAAATCCACAGCGCGCGGTTGATCCCGAGCTTCACCATCCAGACGCCGCCGACGATGCCGCCGGCGATGCTGGCCCACAGACCGGTGGTCTTCGCGATCGCGCCGATCTGCGTCATCGAGAAGCCGACGTCGAGATAGAACTTGGTCGCCAGCGCGGTCGCCATGCTGTCGCCCAGCTTGAACACGCAGATGAAGCCGAGTATCCACAGCGCGTTGCGCCAGCCGTCGCGCTGCACGAATTCGCGGAACGGCAGCACCACCGCCTGGCGCAGGCTGTGCGGCGGCGCGCCGTACACCGCCGGTTCGCGGATCACCAGCGCGCAGGCCAGTCCCGGCAGCATGAATGCCGCGGTGATCCAGAATACCTGGTGCCACGGCAGGTGGTCGGCCAGGATCAGCGACAACGCGCCCGGCACCATGCTGGCCAGCTTGTAAGCATTTACATGCACCGCCGCGCCCAGTCCCTGCTCGTTGTCGGCAAGGATTTCGCGGCGGTAGGCGTCGATCACGATGTCCTGGCTGGCCGACAGGAAGGCGATCAAGGCCGCGGTGCCGGCAATCGTCGCCACCTGGGTTGCCGGATCGAGCATGCCCAGCGCGCCGATCGCGACGAACAGGCTGGTCTGCGTCAGCACCATCCAGCCGCGCCGCCGGCCCAGCAACGGGAAACTGAAGCGGTCCATCAGCGGCGACCACAGGAATTTCCAGGTGTACGGAAACATCACCAGCGCGAACAGTCCGAGCGCCTTCACGTTCAGCCCGGATTTCGCCAGCCATGCCT
>CBIHOK010000153.1:0-9272 GCA_966211575.1 uncultured Noviherbaspirillum sp. | reverse complement strand
TCCTTGTCGGTGACGAAGCGCTGCGGCCAGTACGACACCGACTTGGTGCCGATGCGGATGTTCTGGACATGCGCGAGTTCCGGCGCCAGCAGCGGCTCGATGAAACCGGCCAGCCCGCGCGTGTTCATGATCAGCGGGTCGCCGCCGGTGATCAGGACGTCGGTGACTTCCGGGTGCCGCTTCAGGTAGGCGACCAGCTCGTCGGTTTCCTTCGAATCGAACTTCAGTTCGTCCATGCCGACGAATTGCGGCCAGCGAAAGCAGAACGTGCAGTACGCATGGCAGGTCTGTCCCGAGCTGGGAAAGAACAGCACGGTCTGGCGGTACTTGTGCTGCAGCCCGCTCAGCGGCACGCCGTCGAGCATCGGGACGTTGTGCGTCATCTGTCCGGCCGGATGCGGATTCATGCGCATGCGGATGCGCCGCACTTCGCGCTCGATCGCGGCTTCGTCCCTGTCCACCAGGATCAGCTCGCGCAACTGCCGGTACTCGTCCGGGGCCAGCATGTCGGGATGCGGAAACACCAGCCGGTAGATCGGGTCGTCCGGGATGTCGTTCCAGTCGATCAGTTCGTTCAGCACGTACTGGTTGGTACGGAACGGCAGCACGCGCGAGATCACCTGCACCGCTTCGCGCAGCGGCTCGGGAATGCGTTCCCATTGCGGCGCCTGGTTGATGGTCTGGCGCGTGTAAGGCTTGAACCTGGTCGGCAACGGCTGGCAACTGGAGGTTTCCATGAGGTTTCCTTTCGGGTGGGTTTGCTGGAGACGGAATTTCGTCTGCTTGCCGCTTGATGTATCGCAACGCGTGCGCACCCTTGCGCGATATATTTCGGCGGCTCGATTGATGCTGAATGCGGACTAGCGAATGGCTGCTATTTTTGCGGCCGCGCGTGCGCCGCACAAACGATATAAATGCGCGACGTTGTGCGTTCCAGGAATGAACGTGGGCCGGAGAGACGCAAGGTGAGAAGAAAAATACCCAGCATGGAAGCGCTGATCGCATTCGAATCGGCGGCCCGCCACCAGAGCTTCACGCGCAGCGCCGACGAACTGGCGCTTACGCAAAGCGCGGTGAGCCGCCAGGTCGCATGCCTCGAGGATTACCTCGGGATCGCGCTGTTCAACCGCATCCGCAAGCGCCTCAGCCTGACCGATGCCGGGCGTGAATATGCAGCGCAGGTGCGCGAGCACCTGGAACGGCTGGAGCACGATACGCTGGCGGCGATGGCCCAGCGCAATGCCGGCGGCATCCTCGAACTGGCGGTGATCCCGACCTTTGCGACGCGCTGGCTGATCCCGCGCCTGGGCGGTTTCTATGCGCGTCATCCGCACATCACGCTCAACCTCACCACGCGCGCCGAGCCTTTCCTGTTCACCGGCACGCGCTTCGATGCGGCGGTCCATTTCGGCAGGCCGGTATGGCCGGGCGCACTGGCGGATCATTTGTTCGGTGAAGAAGTCACGCCGGTATGCAGTCCGCGCCTGTTGGACGGCGCACGCGAGCTGCGCGCCGCCGAGCTGGCCGGCATGACGCTGCTGCACCAGTCGGCCCGGCCCGATGCCTGGCGCCACTGGTTCATTCGTGCCGGCCTGCACGACGCGAGCTGCATGCAGGGACAGCGCTACGAATTGTTCTCGATGCTGGTGGAGGCCGCGCGCGCCGGTCTGGGAGTGGCGCTGGTGCCGCGCTTCTTCGTGCAGCAGGAACTCGCGAGCGGGGAGCTGGTGATGCCGAACCGCCTGTCGCTGAGCGACGACCGCGGCTACTGGCTGGTCTATCCCGAGCGCAAGCAGGGAGCACCGCTGCTGCAGGCGTTCCGCGAGTGGCTGCTTGCGGCTGCGCACCAGTACCGCGCCGCCGACAGTATGCCGGGTGCGTCTGCGGCCGGCTGATTCCGGGCGGCATTGCAACCTGCGGATTCAATGATTTTTCACAACAACCGCAGCTTGCTATCAGGCTTAAATGGAGTCCACTTGCGCTCCTGTTGCACGGAGTTGCCCGCATGCGCCCGTTCCGGCGGGCGACAATTTTCCATCGGCTGCATTCTCATGTCTCGATCCTGATCTTCCATGACCGGCACTGTCCATAACATGCCATCCACTCTCGTTCAGCCGACTCCGCCGTCGGCGGCGGACAGTGCCGACTGGGACGAGGACATCGCGATTTCCTGTCATGAAAACGAGGTTCCGGAATTCGTGGGCCCGGAGCTGGAGAGGCTGTACGGCAATCTCTTTTCGTCGATGATGCAGTTCGACATATCGGGGCTGGATTACGCAAGGACCAGCACCTATGTCGCGCGCGACCGCAACGGACCAGTTGCGCTGTTCCTGTTCCAGCGCACGCGCGGCCGGGTGCGCGTGCTCAACGAAACCATCGCGATCGCGGAAGCCGAGGTGCAGCGCTTCGTGCGCTACATCTTCGCCACCTATCGCGGGGTCGGCGCGATCGCGTTCAATGCGGTCGAGGTGCGGCGCTACCGGCACCGCTACCCGCACCAGCACGTGAACCTGCTCGAAGACATCGCGATGCCGCTGCCGGCGACACCGCAGGAATACCTGGCCGGCCTCGGCAAGAACACGCGGCGCAACATCAAGCGCTACGGCGACCGCCTGCTGAAAGCCTTTCCCGGCCATCGTTTCGAGATTTGCGAGCGCGAAGCGGTGGAAGAAGAATTGATCCGGCAAATCATCGGCTTCAACCATGCGCGCATGGCGAGCAAGAACAAGGCGTCCAACCTGGACGAACGTTCGGTGCGGCGGGTGACGCGGCTCGCGCGGGAGTCCGGGCTGGTGGGCGTGATCAGGATAGACGGCCGCGTGTGCGCGGGCGCGATCAGCTACCGGGTCGGGAACAATTATTTCCTGGATATCCTGGCGCACGATCCCGCCTACGACGACTACTGGATCGGCATCCTGTGCTGCTACCGGACCATTTGCGAATGCATCCTGCACGGCGGCCGCGAATTCCATTTCCTGTGGGGCCGCTACGATTACAAGTTCACGCTCGGCGCCAAGCTGCGCGAGCTCGACGCGCTCGCGGTCTACCGCTCGCGCGCACACATGCTGCTGCATGCCGGATTCGCGCTGAGGCTCGCCTACGACGGGCGCCTGCGGCAGTTGAAGCTATGGATGGAAAGCGACGAATCGCAACGCAGCGGCACACTGTCGCAATGGGCGTTCCGCTGCATGCTGCGGGCGCGCACCTTCAAACGCGCGGCCGCAACGCTGCTGGGGCGCTGAACGCCGCGCGGGCGCGGCCTTCATTCGTTCCGGTGCAGCACTGCGCCGCTGCTGTCGACCACCGTCACATGCACCGGGATCGCTGCCCGCACGCTCTGCGTGACCGTGCAGAAGTCCTCGAACTGGGGCAGGATCCGGTCCAGGTGCTGCAGTTCGTCGGCCGTCCGGCCCAGCGTCAGCCGCACGTCGACGCGCTGGATGCGCAGGCGGCCGGCTTCGTTGCGGCCGCTGCTCGCTTCCGCGTGCGCGCCCAGCGTTCCGGCATCCTGCTTGAACTTGCGCAATGCGAACAGCAGCGACGCCGACAGGCAGTTCGCCACCGCGGCCGCCAGCAACTGCGCCGGCTCGGGCCCGCTGCCGCCGCCGATCGGCGCTCCCTCGTCGGAATAAACGAGCGGCCGGCCGGCGCCGAAATCGTTCGCGAATCGATAGTCTTGTTCCTGCTTCAGCTCCACCACTGCATTGCCGCTCATATTTCCTCCCGTAAAATCCTACTGTAGCGCGGTTTTGCCGCCAGCGTGAACGTGCGGCTCGCCAATTCCTGCCTCCGCATCCCTGGCGTCGCTGGCATCCCCACACTGTCCGAGTCCGACCCCATTATGGCAGCAGCACCGCCAGCTCCTGCGCGCCGCGCTGCAGCACCGGCAGGAATTCTTCCTTCATCTGGCGGATCGAGATGCGCGCCGCCTGCGCCCCAACGTTCAGGGCCGCGATCACGTTGCCCGAGGCGCCGCGCACCGGCACCGCGATCGAGCGCAGGCCGACTTCCAGTTCCTCGTCGATCAAGGCGTAGCCGGACTGGCGCACGCCGGCCAGGATTTCCTTCAACCGTTTTTCCGACACCACCGTCCGCTCGGTCATCGCCTTCAGCTCCACCCGCGCCAGGTAGGCGTCGAGTGCTTCGTCCGGCAGGTGGGCGAGGATTGCCCGTCCCAGCGAAGTGCAGTAGGCGGGCAGGCGGCTGCCGGTGTTGAGCGCGACCGACATGATGCGCGAGGTGGCCGAGCGCGCCACGTACAGCACCTGGTCTTCGTCCAGCACCGCCAGCGAACTGGATTCGTTCAGGGTGCGGCTGATCTGGTTCAAGTAGGGCAGGGCCGACACCGTGAGCGGCGTCGACGACAGGTAGGAATAGCCGAGCGTCAATACCTTCGGCTTCAGCGAGAAATTGTTGGCCTCCGCATCCGCGTAGCCGAGCTGCCGCAGCGTGTACAGGCAGCGCCGCACCGCCGCGCGCGGAATGCCGGTCTTGTGGCTGATCTGCGCGATCGTCAGGCTGCGGCGCTGGTCGCTGAACGCGCGGATCACCGCCAGCCCGCGCGCCAGCGAGGTCATGAAACTGGGGTCGGTGAGCGCCTCGATTTCCTCGGCGATGGTAAGGCCGGGCTTGGCGCCCTTGCGTTCGGCTTTCGGCATGGATGCTGTCGGTAAAGAGGGGAGCGGCAGATGGAGGCGAATCTGTCCGATTACCGCACACATTTCTCCAAGCTGCCTTGACTCGCGGTTTTCGCGCTCGCTACACTGCTTCGTGTTCTATTGCCAAACATTAGTTCGTTTATCGAACACTGTCAACAACGACTGCTCCGGCCTCGTTTGCCGGGATACGGAAGAGAGGTCCGAACGTGATCGACAAGATATGCGAGTCGCTTGAAGCGGCGGTGGCCGCCGTGCCCGTCGGCGCGACGGTGATGATCGGCGGCGTCGGCACAGCCGGCCAGCCGTCGGCGCGGATCGATGAGCTGATCGCGCAGGGTGCGCGCGAGCTGACCATCGTCAACAACAATGCCGGCAACGGCGATACCGGCCTGGCCGCACTGCTGAAGGCGAAGCGGGTGCGCAAGATCATCTGCTCGTTTCCGCGCCAGAGCGATTCCTGGCATTTCGACGCGCTTTACCGGTCCGGCGAGATCGAGCTGGAGCTGACGCCGCAAGGCAATCTGGCCGAGCGCATCCGCGCAGCCGGCGCCGGCATCGGCGGATTCTTCACGCCCACCGGCTACGGCACGCTGCTGGCCGAAGGCAAGGAAACCCGGCTCATCAACGGCCGCCACTATGTGCTTGAGTCGCCGATCCACGCCGACTACGCTTTGATCAAGGCGCATCGCGCGGACCGCTGGGGCAACCTGGTGTATCGCAAGACCGCCCGCAATTTCGGCCCGATCATGGCGATGGCCGCCAAATGCGCGATCGTGCAGGTGAGCGAAGTGGTGGCGCTGGGCGAACTCGATCCGGAAACGGTGGTGACGCCCGGCATCTTCGTGCAGCGCGTGGTGCAGCAGGAGAACAAGCAATGAATCGACTGACACGTGACCAGATGGCCGCGCGGGTGGCGCGCGACATTCCCGAGGGCGCCTATGTCAATCTCGGCATCGGCTTGCCGACCATGGTGGCGAACCACCTGCCGCGCGAGCGCGAAATCTTCCTGCACAGCGAAAACGGCTTGCTCGGAATGGGGCCGGCGCCCGCGCCCGGCGAGGAAGACGAAGACCTGATCAATGCCGGCAAGCAGCCGGTGACGCTGCTCACCGGCGGCTGCTATTTCCATCACGCCGATTCGTTCGCGATGATGCGCGGCGGCCATCTCGACATCTGCGTGCTGGGCGCGTTCCAGGTTTCCGCCACCGGCGATCTTGCCAACTGGCATACCGGCGCGCCGGACGCGATTCCGGCAGTGGGCGGCGCGATGGACCTGGCCAGCGGCGCCAAGCAGGTGTTCGTGATGATGGAGCACCTGACCAAGAGCGGCGAGAGCAAGATCGTGCAGCAATGCAGTTATCCGCTGACCGGGATCGGCTGCGTCAGCCGCATCTATACCGACCTGGCGGTGATCGACGTCACGCCGCAGGGGCTGGCGGTGCGCGAAATGATCGAAGGCCTGGACTTCGCGGAATTGCAGAAACTGACCGGCGTCGAAAAAATGGTGTGGGCGCCGCAATAAGGATTGAAGCGCGGCGAACGCGGCGAAAGGCAGCGGCTTCCATCGGAGCCGTGTTCGCCGTGGTGAAGAATTTTGATCGATCAACCAGGAAAAACCATGACCGAAGCATTTATCTGTGACGCGATCCGCACGCCGATCGGCCGCTATGCCGGCGCGCTGAAGGACGTGCGCGCCGACGACCTCGGCGCGATTCCGCTGCGCGCGCTGATGGAGCGCAATCCGAACGTCGACTGGAACAGCGTGGACGACGTGATCTACGGCTGCGCCAACCAGGCCGGCGAAGACAACCGCAACGTGGCGCGCATGTCGGCATTGCTGGCCGGATTGCCGAGCGGGGTGCCGGGCGCGACCGTGAACCGCCTGTGCGGTTCCGGCATGGATGCGGTCGGCACCGCCGCGCGCGCGATCAAGGCCGGCGAAACCGGGCTGATGATCGCCGGCGGCGTCGAATCGATGTCGCGCGCGCCGTTCGTGATGCCGAAGGCCGACAGTGCGTTCTCGCGCAATGCGGCAATCTACGACACCACCATCGGCTGGCGTTTCGTGAACCGGCTGATGAAGGAACAGTACGGCGTGCACAGCATGCCGGAAACCGCCGAGAACGTGGCCGACGATTACAAGGTCAGCCGCGAAGACCAGGATCGCTTCGCGCTGCTGAGCCAGCAGAAGGCGGCCGCAGCGCAGCAAAACGGCGCGCTGGCCGGGGAAATCGTGCCGGTCACGATTCCGCAGAAGAAAGGCGAGCCGGTCGTGGTGGCGAAGGACGAGCACCCGCGCGCGACCAGCATCGAGGCGCTGGCCAAGCTCAAGGGCGTGGTGCGGCCGGACGGCAGCGTGACGGCCGGCAACGCTTCCGGCGTCAACGACGGCGCCTGCGCCTTGCTGCTCGCCAGCGCCGAAGCCGCGCAGCGCAACGGCCTGACGCCGCGCGCGCGCATCGTCGGCATGGCGACCGCCGGGGTGCCGCCGCGCGTGATGGGCATCGGCCCGGCGCCGGCTTCGCAGAAACTGCTGGCCCGGCTCGGCATGCGCATCGAGCAGATGGACGTGATCGAGCTGAACGAAGCGTTCGCGGCGCAAGGCCTGGCGGTATTGCGCATGCTGGGCGTGGACGACGACGATCCGCGCGTCAATCCGTATGGCGGCGCGATCGCGCTCGGCCACCCGCTCGGCATGAGCGGCGCGCGCCTGGTCACCACCGCGATGTACCAGCTGCAGCGCAGCGGCGGCCGCTATGCGCTGTGCACGATGTGCATCGGCGTGGGGCAAGGTATCGCGATGGTGATCGAGCGGGTCTGATCCGGTGCGGGCAGGGCGGCGGTTCGGTTTTCCGGGGCCGTCCTGCAATAATGGAAACAATAGTGTTAAATAGGAAGATTTTCCGGGTGCCGATGCGATGACCGCAATCCAGCTCACTTCCTCGATGTTCTCGACCGATGCGATGCAGGCGGTATTCGCGCCGCGCGCGACGTTGCAGCGCATGCTCGACTTCGAGGCGGCGCTGGCGCGTGCCGAGGCGGCCTGCGGCGTGATCCCGGCCGCCGCGGCCGGTCCGATAGCGCGTCACTGCGACGCCGATCGCATCGAGCTGGACGAGCTGGTCCGGGCCGCAGGCGGCGCCGGCAACCTCGCGATACCGCTGGTCAGGCAACTCACGCGCCTGGTGGCGCAGGACGACGCGGAAGCGGCCAAATACGTGCATTGGGGCGCGACCAGCCAGGATGCGATCGATACCGGGCTGGTGCTGCAATTGCGCGACGCGCTGGCGCTGATCGACGCCGACCTGCGCCGGCTGTGCGCGGCGCTGGCCGCGCTGGCCGACAGCCATCGCCGCAGCGTGATGATCGGCCGTACCTGGATGCAGCATGCGCTGCCGATCACCTTCGGATTGAAAGCGGCCGGCTGGCTGGATGGCTTGCTGCGCCACCGGCAGCGGCTGGCGGAACTGCGCACGCGGGCCCTGGCGCTGCAATTCGGCGGTGCCGCCGGCACTCTCGCCAGCCTCGGCAACAAGGGCGGGGAAGTGGCGGCCGCGCTGGCGGCCGATCTCGGCCTGCAATTGCCCGCCACGCCGTGGCACACGCAGCGCGACCGCGTCGCCGAGGCGGCTTGCATGCTCGGCATGCTGGTCGGCAGCCTGGGCAAGATCGCGCGCGATATTTCATTGCAGATGCAGACCGAAGTCGGCGAGCTGGCGGAGCCGGTGGCCGAAGGCCGCGGCGGCTCCTCGACCATGCCGCACAAGCGCAACCCGGTCGGCTGCGCGGCCGCGCTCACGGCCGCGACCCGGGTGCCAGGACTGGTGGCGGCCTTGCTGGCCGGCATGGTACAGGAACATGAGCGCGCGCTCGGCGGCTGGCAGGCCGAATGGGACACGCTGCCCGAGATCGCGCAGCTGGCGGCCGGCGCGCTGCACCAGATGCGCGAGGTGGTCGCCGGGCTGCAGGTCGATGCGGCGCGCATGCGCGCCAATCTCGATGCGACGCCTGGCCAGATCATGGCGGAGGCGGTCACGCTGGCGCTGGGCGCCGGCATCGGCAGGATGGCCGCGCACCGGCTGGTGGAGCGCGCCTGCCGCGCAGCCGCCGACAGCGGACGCCATCTGCGCGAGGTGCTGAAGCAGGATGCGGACGTGAGCGCGCAGTTGAGCGCCGAGGAAATCGATCGCCTGCTCGACCCCACCGGCTATATTGGCGCCGCCGACGAATTCATCGACCGCGTGTTGCACGAATACCGGCGCACTCAATCCGAAGCCTCATCCGAAACACCATAGAAACACCATAAATCCAAAAAAATATCTCTCAGGAGCAAGACTATGCCTTTCATGGAAACCGTTACCGTAAGACTGCACTACGAGATCGAGGGACGCGAAGACGCGCCCTGGCTGATCCTGTCGAATTCGCTCGGGACCAACCTCGACATGTGGCTGCCGCAGGTGCCGTCGCTGCTGGAACGCTACCGCGTATTGCGCTATGACACGCGCGGCCATGGCCAGTCGAGCGTGACGCCGGGACCGTACAGCATCGAGCAACTGGCCGGCGACGTGATTGCGCTGATGGACCACCTCGATATCGAACGCGCGCATTTCTGCG
>CBIHOK010000152.1:0-9320 GCA_966211575.1 uncultured Noviherbaspirillum sp. | reverse complement strand
AAGCCTTCTTCGGCTACCTGCTGCCATGGGGCCAGATGTCGTACTGGGGCGCCCAAGTGATCGTCAACCTGTTCGGCGCGATCCCGTTCATCGGCCCCGACCTGTCGCTGTGGATCCGCGGCGATTACGTGGTGTCCGACGCGACGCTCAACCGCTTCTTCTCGTTCCACGTGATCGCGATTCCGCTGGTGCTGCTGGGCCTGGTGGTGGCGCATATCGTCGCGTTGCACGAGGTTGGTTCCAACAACCCGGACGGCGTCGAGATCAAGGCTACCAAGGATGCGAACGGCATTCCGCTGGACGGCATCCCGTTCCATCCGTACTACACGGTGCACGACGTGTTCGTCGCGGCGGTGTTCCTGATCGTGTTCAGCGCAGTGCTGTTCTTCGCACCGGAAATGGGTGGCTACTTCCTGGAGGCGAACAATTTCGTTCCGGCCAATCCGCTGAAAACCCCGCCGCATATCGCGCCGGTCTGGTACTTCACGCCGTTCTACTCGATCCTGCGCGCGACCACCTCGGAATTCCTGTACGCGCTGGAAGCGGGCGTGGTCGCTTATGTCGCGCTGATCCTGGTGAAGTCCCGCCTGTCCGGCTTCGTGAAGACCGTGATTACCGTGGTAGCCGCACTGATCATCATCGGCATGCTGGTGTTCGACGCGAAATTCTGGGGCGTGGTGCTGATGGGAAGCTCGGTGCTGATCCTTGGCGGCCTGCCGTGGCTCGATCATTCGCCGGTCAAGTCGATTCGCTATCGTCCGCTGTGGCACACCTACGTGTACATCGTGTTCTTCGTGGTGTTCCTGATTCTGGGCTACCTCGGCGTGAATCCGCCGAACGAGACCCGGAACCTGATTTCCCAGGTCTGCACCTTCCTCTACTTCGGCTTCTTCCTGCTGATGCCTTGGTGGAGCACGATGGGTACGTTCAAGTCCGTCCCGGACCGCGTTACCTATCAGCCGCATTAAGCCGCGAAAGGGATAAGGAAAATCATGAAATTGCTGAAAAAACTGGCTGTAGCACTGGTTCTCCTGCCGGCAATCGCGCTGGCCAGCGAAGGCGGCTATCCGCTCGATCCGGCACCGGACAGGACCGAGAACCTGGTCGCCCTGCAGCACGGCGCGAAGATTTTCGTCAATTACTGCCTGAACTGCCATTCGGCGGCCGCGATGCGTTACAACCGCCTGCGCGATATCGGCCTGACCGAAGACGAGATCAAGAACAACCTGCTGTTCACCTCGGACAAGGTGGGTTCGCTGATGAAAGTGGCGCTCGACGAAAAGGATGCAAAAGCCTGGTTCGGCGCGCCGCCTCCGGATCTGTCGGTGATCGCCCGCGCGAAGGCGTCGGAAGCCGGTTCCGGCGCCGACTGGCTGTACACCTACCTGCGGACCTTCTACAAGGACGATTCGCGGCCGACCGGCTGGAACAACATGGTGTTCCCGAACGTCGGCATGCCGCACGTGCTGTGGGAGCTGCAGGGCGTGCAGGTGCCCAAGTACGTCGAAGAGAAGAATCTGCATGAGCCCGGCAAGACCGAGGAAAAATTCGTCGGCTTCGAGAAGGTGAAGGCGGGTACGCAGTCGCCTCTCGAGTATGACAACACGGTGGCCGATCTGGTGTCTTACCTGCAGTGGATGAGCGAACCGAGCCAGCATACCCGCAAGCGCCTCGGCGTCTGGGTGTTGCTGTTCCTGGGTGTTTTCATGCTGCTCGCATGGCGCTTGAACGCTTCCTACTGGAAAGATATCAAGTAGCGTATTTCCCCGCGGCTGCGTTTGGTTGCGGGTTTTTGTTTCAGGGTGAGCCGTTCGACGTCTCACCCTTTTGTTTCTAAGGAACTGCAAAATGATGGTTCTCTATTCGGGCACGACCTGCCCATTTTCCCAGCGTTGCCGCCTCGTGCTGTTCGAGAAGGGAATGGATTTCGAAATCCGCGATGTCGACCTGTTCAACAAGCCGGAAGACATTGCCGTGATGAACCCTTACGGGCAAGTGCCGATCCTGGTCGAGCGCGACCTGATCCTGTACGAGTCCAACATCATCAACGAGTACATCGACGAACGCTTTCCGCATCCCCAGCTGATGCCGGCGGATCCGCTGATGCGCGCCCGTGCCCGCCTGATGCTGTTCAATTTCGAGAAGGAATTGTTCATTCACGTGCATACGCTGGAGAACGAGAAATCGAAGGGCACCGAGAAGCTCCAGGAAAAGGCACGTGCCGAAATCCGCGACCGCCTGACTACGCTGGCGCCCTTGTTCCTGAAAAACAAGTACATGCTGGGCGACGAGTTCTCGATGCTGGATGTCGCGATCGCTCCGCTGCTGTGGCGTCTCGATCACTACGGCATCGAACTATCGAAGACTGCGGCACCTCTGATGAAATATGCGGAACGCATTTTCTCGCGCCCCGCCTACATCGAAGCGCTGACCCCTTCGGAAAAAGTGATGCGGCGCTAACGGTCGCTATGCGCCCGCGCCGTAAAGCTTCGTTTTGGCGCGGGCAGCGCCGCTTCCATTTCGTTTCCTGTCGAGAACAATGTCCGAAATTTCTACCAAGCCCTACCTGCTGCGCGCCATCTATGAGTGGTGTACCGACAACGGTTACACCCCCTACCTGGCCGCGATGGTGGATGCGCGGACGCGGGTGCCGCGCGAGTTCGTGAAAAACGGCGAAATCGTGCTGAATATCAGCTTCTCGGCAACCAGCGGTTTGAAAATGGAAAACGAGCTGATCCATTTTCATGCCCGTTTCGGCGGCGTATCGCGCGAGATTTCGATTCCGGTGGAAAACGTGGTCGCGATCTACGCACGCGAAAACGGCCAAGGGATGGCATTCGAAGTGAGCGGCTTGCCGGCCGCCGACGACGATGCCGGCGAGTCGCTTTCGACCGATGCGGAGTCGCCGACGCTGGTAGCGGTGCCGCCGGCCGTGCCGGATGAGTCGACCGGTCAAGGCAATTCCGGCGGTCCCGACGACAATGACGAACCTCCAAAAAAGGGAGGGCGGCCGACGCTAACCCGTATCAAATAAAGTACAATACGGGACCTTAAAGTTAAGCCGGCTTAGCTCATCTGGTAGAGCAGTTGATTTGTAATCATCAGGTGGCGGGTTCGAGTCCTGCAGCCGGCACCAGCAGCAAAGCCCATGATCGTTGACGACGGTCGTGGGCTTTTTTCTTTTTAAACCGGCGGCTTGCCGATTCCGTTCCAGCGCGGCGCCAACTCGTGCGGAATCGAAAACAGGTCGAGCACCCGTCCTACCGTGTGGTCGACCATCTCCGCAATGCTTTGCGGCTTCTGGTAGAACGCGGGCAGCGGCGGGAAGATCACGCCTCCCATTTCAGTCACTGCGGTCATGTTGCGCAGATGCGCGAGGTTCAGCGGCGTTTCGCGCACCATCAGCACCAGCCGCCGGCGTTCCTTCAGCATCACGTCGGCGGCGCGGCTGATCAGGTTGTCCGCCAGGCCGTTTGCAACTGCGGCCAGCGTCTTCATCGAGCATGGCGCCACCACCATACCGGCCGCCTGGAACGAGCCGCTGGCGATCGCCGCGCCGATGTCACGGACATTGTGCGTGACGTCCGCCAGCGCTTCGACCTGACGGCGGTTCATCTCGAGTTCCTGGTGCAGGTTCAGCACCCCCGCATCGGACACCAGCAAATGCGTTTCGATGTCCGGCATTTCGGCCAGCACCTGCAGCAAGCGTACACCATATACCGCGCCGGTGGCACCGGTGATGGCGACGATCAGGCGCTGCGGAGCGGCCATGGCAGGGAAGCCTAGGCTTTGAGCAGCGCCTGCAGTTCGCCCGATTCGAACATCTCGTTCATGATGTCGGAACCGCCAATGAATTCACCCTTGACGTAAAGCTGGGGAATGGTCGGCCAGTTGGAAAACTCCTTGATTCCCTGGCGCACTTCCGCATCCTCCAGCACGTTGACGGTGACGATATTCTCGACGCCGCACTGTTTCAGGATCTGCACCGCGCGGCCGGAAAATCCGCACTGCGGAAATTGCGCGCTACCCTTCATGAAAAGCACGACCGGGTGCTGGGTCACGGTTTCCTTGATCCATGTTTGTACATCGCTCATGATGCTGCCCTTAACCTTAAGAGTTCACAATATTTACCATTATATGGAAAAGCCGGCGGCGCCGTGCCGGTGCGCGCATCTTCCTGTTTCCGGATAGTTTTGCTTAACCTTTCAGTTTTGCAAACGCGGCCGCCATCGCGCCGCCCGTTTCCGCCTGGCGCGGTTGCTGCCGATGCTGGGAAAGCCGCTTGGCATCGTTGCGGTCGCCCCGTTGTTCGTTGCGCGCACCACCTTGCTGCGGCGTATCGGTCAGACGCATTGTCAGCGCAATGCGGCGCCGCTTTTCATCGACTTCCAGTACCTTGACTTTGACCACCTGGCCGGCTTTCACCACGCTGTGCGGATCCCGCACGAAGGTATTGGAGAGCGCGGAGATATGTACCAGCCCATCTTGGTGTACACCGATATCGACGAACGCGCCGAATGCGGCCACGTTGGTGACCACGCCTTCGAGGATCATGTCGGGGCGCAGGTCGGAAATCTCTTCGACACCTTCCTTGAACGTGGCGGTCGTGAACTCGGGGCGCGGGTCGCGGCCCGGCTTTTCCAGTTCTTTCAGGATGTCGGTCACGGTCGGCACGCCGAAACGTTCGTCTGCGTATTTGGCCGGATTCAGCGATTTCAGCAGCTTGCCGTCGCCGATCACGCCCTTGACGTCCTTGCTGATGTCGGCCAGGATTTTCTGCACCAGCGGGTACGATTCCGGGTGCACCGCCGATGCATCGAGCGGATTGTCACCGTTCATGATACGCAGGAAGCCGGCCGCCTGTTCGAAGGTCTTGTCGCCGAGGCGCGGCACCGCGCGCAACGCTTCGCGCGAGGCGAACATTCCCTTCATGTCGCGATAGTTGACGATTCCCTGCGCGACGCTCGCGTTCAGGCCGGAAACGCGCGCCAGCAGCGGCGCCGATGCGGTATTGACGTCGACCCCGACCGCATTCACGCAATCTTCCACCACTGCGTCCAGCGAACGCGCGAGTTGCGCCTGGCTCACGTCGTGCTGATACTGGCCGACGCCGATCGACTTCGGATCGATCTTCACCAGCTCGGCCAGCGGATCCTGCAGGCGCCGTGCGATCGATACCGCGCCGCGCAGCGAGACATCCAGTTCCGGCAGTTCGCGCGAGGCGAACTCGGATGCCGAATAGACCGACGCGCCGGCTTCCGATACCACGATCTTGGTCAGCTTCAATTCCGGGTGCCGCTTGATCAGGTCTTGCGCCAGCTTGTCGGTCTCGCGCGAGGCAGTACCGTTGCCGATCGAAATCAGCGCGACCTGGTGCTTGCGCGCGAGTTGCGCCAAGGTATGCAGCGAGCCCTCCCAGTCGTTGCGCGGCTGGTGCGGATAGATGGTGGCGGTGTCGACCACCTTGCCGGTGGCGTCGACCACCGCCACCTTGACGCCGGTGCGCAGTCCGGGGTCCAGTCCCATTGTCGCACGCGGTCCGGCCGGCGCCGCCAGCAACAGGTCTTTCAGATTGCGGGCGAATACATTGATCGCCTCGGCTTCGGCCTGTTCGCGCAGCTTGCCCATCAGCTCGGTTTCCAGGTGCATGAACACCTTCACGCGCCAAGCCCAGCGCACGCTATCGACCAGCCACTTGTCGGCCGGCCGGCCCTGGTTGCTGATCCCGAAGCGCGCGGCGATACGGCTCTCGCAAGGGTTTGGCGGCGCATCCCACTTCGGCTTCTCCGGTTCGCTGTCGAGCCGCAGCGACACCGTCAGCACTTCTTCGCGACGGCCGCGGAACAGCGCCAGCGCGCGGTGCGAGGGGATGGTGGCCAGGGTTTCCGAGTAGTCGAAATAATCGGAAAACTTCGCACCCACATCCTGCTTGCCTTCCACTACCCTGGATTCGACCACGCCGTGTTCGTTCAGGTACTCGCGCAATACCTGCAGCAGACTGGCGTCTTCGGCAAAACGCTCCATCAGGATCTGGCGCGCGCCGTCCAGCGCCGCCTTCGCATCCGGTACGCCCGGGTTCTCGCCGTTTTCGGTGCTGAACGGCGGCTTCAGGTATTTAGCCGCTTCTTCCTCGGGATTGAGCGCGGGGTTGCCGAGCAGCGCGTCGGCCAGCACCAGCAAGCCGGCTTCGACCGCGATCTGCGCCTTGGTGCGGCGCTTCGGCTTGTATGGCAGGTAGAGGTCTTCCAGCCGCGTCTTGTCTTCCGCGTGAGTCAGCGCATCGAGCAGGGCCGGCGTCATCTTTCCCTGCTCTTCCACGGAGGCGATGATCGCGGCGCGCCGCTCTTCCAGTTCGCGCAGGTAGCGCAGCCGTTCTTCCAGCAGCCGCAATTGCGTGTCGTCGAGTCCGCCGGTGGCTTCCTTGCGGTAGCGCGCGATGAAAGGCACGGTGGCGCCTTCGTCGAGCAGGGCGACGGCGGCGGCTACTTGGGCGGGTTTGGCGGCGAGTTCGACGGCGAGACGTTGTTCTATCGATGGCAGCATGGGTATGAATGGGGATTGAACGGGGGGTAAATCAAGCGGGAGATGATACGCAATTTATCCGGTGCAGTCAGTTGCCGGGAGCCTGTCCGCTATGCCAGTGTATCGGCCTGGCCGCCGCTGACGCGTTCGATGCCGGCCAAATCCTGCCAGCTTTGCATGTCCCGGAAACCGGCGGCGGCGAGCAGCGCGCGTACTGCCTGTGCCTGGTCATAGCCGTGCTCCAGCAGCAGCCAGCCGCCGGGTCGCAAATGTTGCGCGGCACCGGCGATAATCGTGCGCAAGGCGGACAAGCCGTCGGCATGGTCGGTCAGCGCGTTTGCCGGTTCGAAACGCAGATCGCCCTGCGACAGGTGTACGTCGCCGGCTTCGATATACGGCGGATTGGCAACGATGAGATCGAACCGCTGCTTGCCCAACCCGTGGTACCAGTCGCTATGCATGAAGGTGATCGCAGTGCGATGGCGGCCGGCATTGCGCGCGGCGACCGCGAGCGCATCGGTGCTGGCGTCGAGTGCGCTGACCGTCGCGTCGGGACGCTGGTGAGCGATCGCGATCGCGATTGCGCCGGAGCCAGTGCCCATGTCGAGCGCGCACCCGCGTTCCGGCAAACGCTGCAACGCCAGCTCCACCAGCAATTCGGTTTCCGGGCGCGGAATCAGCACGGCCGGCGACACTTCCAGCATCAGTCCGTAGAATTCGCGTTCGCCGACCAAGTAAGCGATCGGCTCGCCCCGTTGGCGGCGCGCCAGCAGCAGCGATAGCTGTTCCGCTTCGGGCGCCGAGAGCGTGCGCTCGGATTGCGTGATCAACTGCACCCGCGAAAGTTGCAATGCGTGCGCGAGCAGGATGCTCGTCTCGCGCGCATCGATCGGTGGCCGGACCAGCAATGCGCCGATGGTAGTGCCGGCAGGGACCAGCGGTTCGATCATTGCAGAAACCGGGTTCAGTGATCCTGGCGCAGCGATGCCCACAGCAAAACCAGCGCGAACACCGCGAACCAGAACAGCGACCATTGCGGGATCGACAGTCCCAGGATCGCCGGGTAGTCGGTCGTGCACAGGCCGTCGGCCTGGAACAGGAACGGCATCAGTTTTGCGGACGGAAATTTGTTGAGCGAAGTCTCCAGCGGATCGATGCCGCAGCTGACTGCCGGATGCGCCTGTATCCATACATGCCAGGCGGCGACGCCGGCACCGCCGAGCGCGGCCAGCGCGCCCAGCCGCGCGCCGATGCGCCAGCTTCCGCGCGACAGCGCCGCCGCCACGAAGCAGAGCAGCGCAACCACGATGAACAGGTAGCGCTGGATCACGCACAGCGGGCAAGGCAGCATGTCCTTCACATGCTGCAGGTAGAGCGCAACGCCAATCAGTGCGAGGGAAGCGATGCCGACCGCCAGCAATACGGGTTTCGAAGTTTTCATGTGCGACTGTTCCGAGTGAATAATGTTGTAAGAGATGTCGTCAGGCAAATAGTTCCCGAATCACAACTGTCGGCACCGCAACGTTTCACGCTTCGTCGCCGAGTGCCGCCAGCAGTTCCGCCTGGTGTTCGGCCACCAGCGCATTGGTCAGTTCTTCCAGGTCGCCGTCCATGATGAAGTCGAGCTTGTACAGCGTCAGGTTGATACGGTGGTCGGTCATCCGGCCTTGCGGGAAATTATAGGTGCGGATGCGCTCGGAGCGGTCGCCCGAACCGATCAGCGACTTGCGCGTCGCCGCTTCCTGCGCCTGCTGTTCGCGCAGCTGCACGTCCTTGATGCGCGCCGCCAGCACGCGCAATGCGGAGGCCTTGTTCTTGTGCTGGCTGCGGTCGTCCTGGCATTCGACCACGATGCCGGTCGGGAGATGGGTGATGCGTACCGCCGAGTCGGTCTTGTTGATGTGCTGGCCGCCGGCGCCGGAAGCGCGGAAGGTGTCGATGCGGATGTCGGCCGGATTGATGTCGACGTCGCTGACTTCATCGGCTTCCGGCATCACCGCCACCGTGCAGGCGGAGGTATGGATGCGGCCCTGTGTTTCTGTGGCCGGTACCCGCTGCACCCGGTGGCCGCCCGATTCGAATTTCAGTTTCGAGTAGGCGCCGTAGCCGACGATGCGCACGATCACTTCCTTGTAGCCGCCGATCTCCGACGGCGATTCCGATACCATCTCGACCTGCCAGCGATTGCGCTCGGCGAATCGCGTATACATCCGCAGCAGGTCGCCCGCAAACAGCGCGGCTTCGTCGCCGCCGGTGCCGGCGCGGATTTCGAGATAGATGTTGCGCTCGTCGTTCGGATCCTTCGGCAGCAGCATCTTTTGCAGGTCGGCTTCGAGCTGTTCGATGCGCGCCCTGGCCGCCGCGATCTCTTCCTGCGCCAACTCCTTCATGTCCGGGTCGGACAGCATTTCCTGTGCGCTGCGGATATCGTCGCCCGCCTTCGCGTAGTCCTTGTACAGCGCGACCAGCGGCCCCAGTTCTGCGTGCTCGCGGGTCAGCTTGCGGTATTGGTCGATGTCGGAAGTGACGCCTTCCTGCATCAGCAGGTTGTTCAGCTCTTCCAGCCTTTCGGTCAGCTGGTCGAGTTTGGCGAGCATTGAAGGTTTCATCTGGTAGCGTGAATCCGGTGGGTGAGGCGGCCGCCGAAGCCGGCCGCTGGAGAAGGGTTGTGCAGGCGCGCTGCACCGGCGGGAGCGCAGCTAGAGGGTGTTATGAACTGTTTTGGGGGGCGCGTTCGGGCGAGAAGGGATGCAGTGCAAGCGCCGCAACGCCGCAATGCCCTTGCAGGGCGCGTCCTG
>CBIHOK010000151.1:0-9354 GCA_966211575.1 uncultured Noviherbaspirillum sp. | reverse complement strand
TCGGTGAACGTCTCCGCCAAGCAGTTCAATGAAGGGGGCGTGGCGGCATTGTTCACCTCCTACCTGCAACGATACGACCTGCCGCCTTCCCTGATCAACGTCGAGCTGACCGAATCGGCCACTGCGAACAATCCGCAGCAGCTGTTCGAGGAACTGGCAGCCTTGCATGCGCTCGGCATCTCGGTGCACCTCGATGATTTCGGTACCGGTTACTCGTCGCTGGCGACGCTGCACCGGCTCGACGTCGACGTGCTCAAGGTGGACCGGGCATTCACTGCGGCGCTCGGTAGCGGCGAAGAGGGCCAGGTGTTTTTCAAGGCCATCATTTCGATGGCGAAGTCGCTGGGCATGGGGGTGATCGCGGAGGGCGTCGAGCGCGCTACCGAGCTGCGCGTGCTGCAGCAACTGGGATGCGACGAGATACAGGGTTACCTGATCGCGAAGCCGCTCGCGCCGGAGGAGTTGCAGGCGTTCTGCATGCGCGAACGGGACGAATTGTTCGCCCATCGGCCTGTATCGCGGATGACGGCGGAGCAGCGGCCCAGTCTGTAGCCGCAAACCGGCGCGCCATCGCGCCGTTCTGATCGATCATTTCCGGCTTTCCCAGGACGACAACGCGCTCTGCGCAGCTTCGACCAGGGTCGGATGGATCTGGATCGCATCGGCCAGCACCGTCCAGGGGGCGCGCGCATTCATCAGCGCGATGTAGATGTGCACCAGCTCCGCTCCTTCCGATGCCAGCACCGCCGCACCGAGAATCAATTTCGTCTGCGCGTCAGCCACCACCTTGATCAAACCCGTGCTCTCGCCCACTTCGCGCGCCTTGCCGTTGCCCTGCATGTCGAAATGCGCGACTTCGATGCGCTTCCCGGCCTTGCGCGCCTCCGATTCCGTGATCCCGACCCGGCCCAACGAGGGATCGGTGAATACCGCATACGGCACCACGCGGTCGGTAGTGCGCGATCCGTCGCCGATCAGTTGCGACGCGACGATCCGGTAATCGTCCCATGCGGTATGGGTAAACATCGGGCCGCCGCGGATATCGCCCACCGCCCATATGTCGTCAATGCCGGCGCACAGCCGCTTGTCGGTTTCGATGATGCCCTTGTCGTCCGGATGCAGGCCGATGGCGTCGAGCCCGAGGTCGTCGGTGTTCGGCTGCCGTCCGAGGGCGACGAATACGTCGCTGGCCGTCAGTTCATCCCTCTTGCCCTCGTTCTTGCCGCCCGCCTTCAGTTCGATCGACACGCCGTCCGGTCCGCGACGAAAGCGCGTGGCCGCGGTGCCCAGCCGGAAGCGTATGCCTTCGCTTTCCAGCATCCGCTGCAATGCGGCGGCCACGTCCGGATCTTCATGTCCGGCTATCTGCCCGCCGTGTTCGATCACCGATACCTCGGCGCCCATGCGGCGGTAGAACTGCGCCATTTCGAGTCCGATGTAGCCGCCGCCGATCACCGCCAGATGGCTGGGCAGCGTGCGCCGGGACAGCCAGTTTTCGGCATCGATGGCGTCGATGTCGCCCAGCCCGTCGATGTCCGGCATCCGGCTGCGGGTGCCGGTGTCGAGCACGACCTGGGACGCAACGATCTCCTCGTCGCCAACCGTCAACCGGAAGCGCTCGCCGTCGCGCCCCACGAAACGCGCATGCCCGCGCATCAGGAGCGGATTGTCCTTGCCGGCCAGGCTTTCCTGCAGCGAGGAACGCGATTGCTCGGCGATATTCGATGCGCGCGCCAGCACCGCGGCAAAATCCGGCCGCACCTCGTCTATCCGGATGCCGAATTCATGGCCGCGCCTGGCAAGATGGGCGAGCCGGGCCGAAGCGAACGCTGCCTTGGTGGGCGTGCAGCCGAAGTTGACGCAAGACCCGCCGAGATGTTTGCGTTCCGCCAGTGCGACCCGCTTGCCGGCGCCCGCCAGTGCGTAGGCGAGCGGCGTGGCCGCCTGGCCGGCGCCGATGATCACAACGTCGTAGTCTTTCATCGCTGTCCTTGTAGGTGGGTGGGGAAGGGGCTGGCGGCGTCGCGAAAGCGCGGCGCCGCCAGCCTTGCCGCTCGCGATAATCGCCGGCTGTCTGTCTTTTCGAGCGATACCGGGTCGGATCGTTCCGAGCCTCTTTCCCGGAATCGCCGCGCATGGTGTTTTCCGTTTTGCAATCCGGAGCGCTGGAACTCTCCTTACGGTTTTCACATCTTCTTACAGAAATCAAGTTGCTTTTGAGCACTAATCGAGGCGACACTGATGCAACAGACAGTGTCCGGACTACCCGGCGGCGCCCCGCCCGTTGCCCGGCAAAGGAGAAGGAAAAATCATGTACAAAACACTCGGCACCTGCATTCTGCTTGCATTGCCCCTGGCGGCGACCGCTGCCGAATACCGGATCGTCGACCGCCAGCGCCAGGAATGCTGGAACGAACAGGTACCGGTCCAGACCGGCGGCCAGGGCTTGGGCGGAGCCATCGTCGGCGGCATTGCCGGCGGCATCCTCGGCAACCAGGTCGGCGGCGGCAACGGGAAGACGGTAGCTACCGCGGTCGGCGCAGCAACCGGGGCAGTCGTGGGCGACCGCCTGTCCTCGCGCGACGCACCGGCCGGCGTCGGCTATCAGACCGTCAGACGCTGTCGCATCGTGGTGGAGCAGGTGCCGGTACGAGTCGTGCCGGACCATCACTACTTCTGCCCGCCGGGCCAGGCCAAGAAAGGCAATTGCTGACGGACGTCAATCCAGCCGGCCCAGCCGGCTTCGCAGCCAGCAATGCGCGGGATCGCGATCGGCCCGCGGATGCCAGGCCATCGAGAGGGCGAAGTCGGGCAAGTCGAACGGCAATGGAAACAGGTCGAGAAGATCGGTATAGCGGCTGAGGAAACGCTGCGGCAGCGTGCACAGGTAATCGGTATTGGCGAGCATCGCCGGCACCAGGTTGTAGTGCGCGACGACGGCGGCGATGCGCCGCTGCTGCCCGAGGGCTTCCAGGCGCTCGTCGAGAAAGCTGCGGAAATCGCCGCGTGCCGACACCAGCACATGGCCGTAGCGGCAGTACTGCCGCAGCGACGGGGCGCGCGTCCCGCGTGGGTGCCCCTTGCGTTGTGCCATGACATAACGCTCACTGGAAATCGGGACCGCCTTCAATGAGCCCGGAACCAGGCGCGCCGTCGCCAGCAGCAAGTCTATTTCGCCGCGTTCCATGCGCGCGGAAAGGCCGTCGAAATCCGGATCGCAAAACGCGATCCGCAATCCCGGGCCGCCGTCCTGCTCGATCTGGCGCACCAGGTCGACCCCGAACATCGTGACCGCATTGTCGTTGGCCGCCACCGTGAAGCTGCGCCGCGCGGTGCGTGGATCGAACGGCGCCTTATTCTCGATGGCCGATTGCAGCTGCCGCAATGCCTCCCGCAGCGGTTCCTTGAGCGCGGCCGCCCGTGCGGTCGCCACCATTCCGCGGCCGTTCTCGGCCGGAATCAGGAGCGGATCGCCGAACAGTTCGCGCAGGCGCGCCAGTTGCGCGGAAAGCGCCGGCTGGCTCAGGTGCAGGCGGGCGGCGGCGCGCGTCACGTTGCTTTCCTCCAGCAAGGCGCAAAGCGATACCAGCAGCGGCAGGTCTGACGAGCGTATATCCATGATTTGGATACCTCGAATATGAATAATCGATTTCAATTATAAGTCGCGAACCGGCAGACTGGCATGGTTGCCACCACTTCGGAGATGCACCATGTCTGAATTGCAGGTTTCACGCGCATTGCGCGTGCTCGCCCTTTCTTTCTTCGCGATGGGAACCGCTTCGCTGTCGGTCGTCGGCGCGCTCGATCCGATCGCCTCGGCGCTAGCGATCAGCCGGGCCCAGGCCGCGCTGCTGGTGCCGGCATTCGCCGTTACCTTCGCGATGGGCGCGCCGCTGCTGCAGTTGGCGGCACGCCAGTGGCTGCGGCGCCGGCTGCTGCTGGGCGGCCTGCTCATGCTGGCTATCGGCTGTGCGGGCTGCGCGGCTGCCCCCAGCTATACGGTGTTACTTGGCGCGCGCGTGCTGGCCGGGATGGGCGCCGCCGCGGTGAGCCCCATGGTGTCGTCGCTGGCGACGACGATCGTGCCGAGATCCCGCCAGGGCCACGCCCTGGCGGTGGCATTCAGCGGCATCACATTGGCCAGCGTGCTCGGCGTGCCGTTCGCTTCCTGGTGCGCGGCAGCGCTTGGCTGGCGCGCGATGTTCGGCGCGATAGCGCTGCTGGCCTTCGCGGCATTCGCACTCGTGAGTGTGCTGGTGAAGGATGAATCGCGCACCGAGCCGATCGGCGTCGGGGAGTTACGGAAATTGCTCGCCCACGGCGAGGCAATGCGTGCGCTGGCAGTGACGCTGATCGGCATGACCTCGCTGTTCACGACTTACACGATGATCACGCCCATCCTGCGCGACCGGTTCGCGGCCGGTCCCGACGAGATTTCGGCCGCCTTGCTGCTGTACGGCCTGGCCGGCGTGCTCGGCAACTGGCTGGCACGGCGCATTGCGTTGCGCTGGACCGCGCGCCGCTCGATCGCGGCAGCGCTGGCGCTGTTGATCGCCGGATTCGCGGTGGTGCAGTTTTCGCCGGGCTGGTATGCGCTGGCGCTGGCCGGGATCATTCCGTGGGCAGTGGCGGTCGACATCTTCGCGCCGGCGCAGCAGCGCTACCTGGTGGAACTGGTTCCCGGGCTGCGCGGACTGGTGCTGGCGCTCAACTCATCGGCGCTGTTCGGCGGTATGGCTTGCGGCGGCGCGCTCGCCGGCAGGGTGGTGACCAACTATGGGCTGGGGATGCTGGCGCCGGTGTCGATAGCGCTGGCGCTTGTCTGCCTGCTTTTGCTGAGGGGGTGGTCCGGCCTGCGCTCGCATGTCGGCGCGAGGTGTTGCGGTAATTAACGTGATGCATCACGAAAATATTGAATAAAAGTGACGCGTCACATAAAATGCAATCACCTTGCCGGAGGATTGCATGCACCAGCCCCAAGCGAACAGCCCTGTCGAATATCGTGAAATCCCGAAGCGCGGCCGCGGCCGCCCGCGCGTCGCGCATCCCCTTACGCCCGCCGAGCGGGCCAGGCGTTATCGGCTGAAAAGGAAGGCGGAAGGGCGGGAGGCGGGCCGGCCCGGCAGCGAAGCGCCGCCGCTACGCAAGAGCGAGGCCGGCGCTAGCGCCGAGCTACCGCATGCGCTGGCGCGCATCGCCGATCTGGAACGGGAGAATGCCCGGCTGCGCGCCCGTGCAGCCGGACTGCAGCAATGGACGTATGACGCCGCCGGCGCGTTCCAGCAGATACTGTCGGCGCGGGCCGGCAAGAAGGGGATTTCGGCGGCGCTCGTCGCCGGTATCGAGAAATTGCTTGCGTTGCCGGTTTTCGATGATTAGTCGGGGAGCACTCTCCGGCTTGCGGCCGGAGGGCAAGGCGCTCAGAGATCGAGCACCAGCGTTCCGCCCTTGCAGCGGGAAACGCAGACCATCATCGATTTGTTCGCTTGCTGTTCCGCTTTGGTGAGGATGCTGTCGCGGTGTTCCACGTCGCCGGCGATCACCTTCGCCTCGCACGAGCCGCACACGCCTTCGCGGCAGCTATGGTCGTGCGCAATGCCGGCGTCGAGCAGCGCGTCCAGCAGCGAGGTTCCGGCTGCGACGTCAATGACGCGATTGCTGCGTTTGAGCTCGACGCGATAGCTTTCGCAGACTTCGGTGCCGGCCGCACCCGAGGCGGGAACGCTTGCGGCGAAACGCTCGATGTGGGTATGCGGATAGCCCAGCTTCTGACATGCCAGTTCGAATGCGTCCAGCATCGGCGCTGGTCCGCAGCAGTAGAAATGCGTATTTGCCGGACGGTCTGCGAGCAGGGTGTCCAGTGCGGGCGTGGCGCCCCGTTCGTCGTCGAAATGCCAGATGACGCGTGCCGACGGCGCCGCAGCCAGCGCTTCGATGCGCTCGATGAAGGCGGCTTCCGCGCGCGAGCGCGCGCAGTAGATGAAATCCACCGGTTGCCCGAGCGCGACCAGCCGCTGCAGCATCGACAGCATCGGCGTGACGCCGATGCCGCCGGCCAGCAGCACGCTGCGCGCGGCCGACTCGTCCAGCGCAAAGTTGTTGCGCGGGAGGGAAACGGGCAGCGTCATGCCGACGCGCAGTTGCTCGTGCACGCAGCGTGAGCCGCCCCGGCTGTTGCGGTCATGCAGAACGCCGATCACGTAGCGGTCGCGGTCGGTCGGCGAATTCAGCAGCGAGTAGCTGCGCACCAGCCCGTTCGGCAACTGCAGGTCGATATGCGCGCCCGCCGTGAAAGGGGGGAATGCAGCACTGCCGGCCGCCGGCCGCAATTCCAGGCTGATGACGCCCTCGGCTTCGTGCCGGATCGCCTGGATGAAGGCGCGCAGGGTAAATCCGCTCATGCGATTGCTTTCCTCGTATTACATGGCCGACAGGCCGCCATCGGCCATCAGCGTTGCCCCGGTAATGAACGATGCTTCGTCGGAAGCCAGCCACAGGATCGGATAGGCAATCTCCTCCGGCGCTGCCCAGCGTCCCAGCAGCGAAGTGCTCTGGCGTTCGGTCTTGAGCTTTTCGACGCTCTTGCCGCGCGCTTGCGCACGGGTCACGTGGAAGTCGGTCAGCGTCGAACCCGGGCAGACCACGTTGGCGCGCACGCCGTGCGCCGCCTCTTCGTGCGCCAGGGTGCGGGTCATCGCCAGCTGTCCGGCCTTGGTCGTGTCGTAGATTCCCATGCCCTTGCGGCCGGTTACCGCATAGCAGGATGACACGTTGACGATGCTGCCGTGCCCCGACTCGCGCAGCAGCGGCAGCGCGGCGCGGCAATAGTTCGCGGCGCCGACCAGGTTGACGTTCATCACGGCCAGCCATTCTTCCGGCGTGGCGTCGGCGAGCGCCGAATAATTGCGCATCGCCGCGTTGTTGACCAGGATGTCGAGGCCGCCGTGCGCAGCGGCCGCCTGCTGCACGGCAGCCACCGCCGCCGCCGCGTCGGTAACGTCGGCCGCCACGGATTGAATCCGCGCCTGCGGCAGCCGTTCTCGAATCTGTCCGATCGTGCGTTCGAGCGCCGTCGCGTCGGCATCGACCAGCGTGACCGCCGCGCCCTCCGCGCAGAACAGCAGGCCGCATGCGGCGCCGATGCCGGCGCCGCCGCCGGTGATCAGCGCACTCCTGTTGGCTAGTCTTTCCATGGCGTCGCTTTCCCTTCAGTTCACCTTGGTGCCGGTGTCTTTGATGACCTTGCCCCAGCGTACGGTCTCGGTCTTGATCCACTGGCTGAACTGCTCCGGCGAGCTGCCGATCACCTGGAATTCCATCGTGCTCAGCTTGCTCTTCACGTCGGGCAGGTTCAGGATCTTGACGATTTCCTTGTTATAGCGGTCGATGATGTTCTTCGGCGTGCCGGCCGGGGCCAGGAAACCGATCCAGGACGTCGCGACGAAGTTCGGATAGCCGGATTCGATCATCGTCGGCACGTTCGGCGTGCTCTCCAGGCGCTTTTCGCCGGTGGAGGCGAGGATGCGCAGCGTGCCTTGCTTCACGTACTGCTGGACGTTGCCCGGCACCATGAAGGCAGCCTGCACGTTGCCGGCGACCAGGTCGATCAGGGCCGGCGCGGCACCCTTGTACGGCACGTGGGTCAGCTGGATATTGGCGGCCGACTTGAACATCTCCATCGTCAGGTGCGATGCGCTGCCGATCGCCACCGATGCGTAGTTCAGCTTGGTCGGATCGGCTTTTGCCATGGCCACCAGGTCGGCCACGGTCTTGACCGGCACCTTGCTGTTGACCACCAGGTACTGCGATGCCGAGACCGCCAGCGTGATCGGCGCCAGATCCTTGATCGGATCGAACGGCATGTGCTGGAACAGCGTCGTATTGATCGCGAGCGGACCGTTGTAGCCGACCAGCAGCGTGTAGCCGTCCGGCTTGGCATGGGCCACTTCGGCAGCACCGATGTTGCCGCCCGCGCCACCCTTGTTTTCAACGTACACCGGTTGCCCGAGCACCTTGGTCAGCTTTTCGGCGACCAGGCGGCCCAGCGTGTCGTTGGTGCTGCCGATGATGGGCACGATGATCCGTACCGGCTTGGTGGGCGTCCATTCCTCGGCGCTGGCGCCGGCGGCTACGCTGCACAGGCCGGCAGCGACCAGGGTGCAGGCGAGGGCGCGTTGCAATGTCTTCATCATGTTGTCTCCTTCTCGTTGGTGGGTGAGTACTGCTCTTAACGTGAACGTCGCGTAGCGGCGCATTTCAATTCCCTCTTCCTTGCGGGAAGAGGACTGGGGGAGAGGGCGGCCGTGGCGCTTTCAGGCATCATGGGTGCCACGTTCGCCACGGTCATCAGATCGAGTACACCGGTTGCTTGGTGCCTTCCACCAGGTGTTCCTGCGCCCATTCCAGCGGGCTGGTGCCGTGGGGCAGCAGGACGCCTGCGGCGCGCACGTGCTGGGCCGATGCGTTCAGCGCCGGCGGTTCCTGGCCTTGCTCCAGGCCGAGCGCCGCCTCGTGCAGCATGCGGCGCGCCATCACGATCGCCTTATCGGTGGGCAGCAGGCGCTCGGCTTCGTGATCCTGGATCGGGCCCATGCTTTCCTGCAGCGAGGCATCCTGCATCGCGAATCCGAACACGCCGCTGTACGCGCGCTTTTCCTTCTGGGCGACGCGGTCGATCAGGTAATCGTTGTCCTTGTTCGCCTTCGGGCGGAAAGTGCCCGGTTCGTATTCGCAGTGGATGCCCTTGCCGGCTTCCAGGTCGCGGCGCTCCTGTTCGGTCAGCGGGCGGTGCGGCTGGAAGTTGATGCTCCAGGACCAGCAGTTGTGATCGTCGATCGGCACCCAGACATGGCCGCCGAGCGCGTGATCGCCGAACGGCGGGATCAGCGTGAACCACGGGAACAGCCATTGCGTGACGCGCCAGTAGTACGAATCCGGTTCGCCGTTGCGGCGGCCGAACAGCGTCAGCCCGTGCGGCACCTTTTCGATGTCGAAGATCACGTTGCCGTCGGCCTTGATGTAGTCGAGCGCCTTGGTGCCCATGTGCAGCGGGTCGTTGTCCACCTCATAGCGGTGCACGTAGGAGACGTGCGCGGTATCGATGCCGCCTTCCATCGCCTGCAGGTAGTTGCACTCCTGCAGCCGCTTGGACACGAACACGTGGCTTTCCGGCAGCGTGCACCATTCGAGCTCCGGCGGCGCCGGCATCTTGTCCGGCGGCCCCATGTAGGCCCAGACCATGCCGGCACGTTCGATGCACGGATACGACTTGATATGCATGCGCGCGCAGGACTGCGGCGACGACGGCACGTCGACGCATTGACCGTTGCGGTCGAACTTCACGCCGTGGTAAGC
>CBIHOK010000150.1:0-9411 GCA_966211575.1 uncultured Noviherbaspirillum sp. | reverse complement strand
GTCTTCCGCGACCACGGTATAGGTCCCGGGGTCCTTGCTGAGGTGAAGCGCCTCCATCAACGGCCGCTTGCCCTTGCGCCGCAGAACGGCACGCAGGCCGATGCCGAAACTGATGCTCTCGAACACGGTTGCCGCAGCCAGCACAATGTAATTCCATTTCGGATTTTCCAGCGGCACCGGATGCAACACGTGCAGCACGCCTTCGTAGATCGAGATGCCGCCGCCCAGTCCGAAGATCAGGACCGCTACGATCAGGCTCCAGAAATACAGCTCCTTGCCGTAGCCGAACGGATGGCCGGCGTCCGCAGGCTTGCTGCTGCGCTTGATCCCTACCAGCAACAGGATTTCGTTGCCGGAATCGACGGTGGAATGCACGGCTTCCGACAGCATCGCCGAACTGCCCGTCATGATCGCCACCGTGAACTTCGTCGCCGCAATCGCCATGTTCCCGGCGAGGGCCGCATACACCACGATTCGCGATTCGGTCATGTCGATCGGGTTTGCCGTTGAAAGGATGCGCCGCTTGCGCTGGTCCGCTTTGCTTGCCCATTTTCCGACTGTGAAAAGGCGGAAACGGTTCCCGCCAGGTGCTGGCACACGAGTTGCATCCATCGGCCGGCAAGACAGGAAAGGTAAGCACGATGACCGACAAGCGCATTGCCCGTTTCGAAATCTATCGTTACGACCCCGACCGCGACCGGGCGCCTTACATGCAGAAGATCGAGCTGGAACTGGGGCATCACGACACCATGGTGCTGGACGCGCTGATGCACATCAAGGCGGATGTCGACGACAGTCTCTCGTTTCGCCGTTCCTGCCGCGAAGGCGTGTGCGGCTCCGACGGCATGAACATCAACGGCAAGAACCGGCTCGCCTGCATCACGCGCATTGCCGAACTCGAACAGCCCATCGTGCTGAAGCCGCTGCCGGGGCTGCCGGTGGTGCGCGACCTGGTGATCGATTTCACGCTGTTCTTCAAGCAGTACCACTCGATCAAACCTTATCTGGTCAACGACAATCCGCCGCCTGAACGAGAACGGCTGCAATCCCCGGAGCAGCGCGACATGCTCAACGGGCTGTACGAATGCATCCTGTGCGCGTGCTGCTCGACTGCCTGCCCCAGTTACTGGTGGAACCCGGACAAGTTCGTGGGCCCGGCCGGTTTGCTGCAGGCTTACCGCTTCATGGCCGACAGCCGCGACACCGCGCTCGAGGAGCGGCTGGAAAACGTCGACAACGCCTACCGGCTGTTCCGCTGCCGCGTGATCATGAACTGCACCGACGTATGCCCGAAGGGACTCAACCCGGCCGCGGCGATCAGCAATATCCGGACCCTGCTGGTCCGCGGCACGGTGTAGCGCCGGGGAGCGGCTCGAGCGTGGGGCGCCGGCACCGCGAACGCCATCGCGCCGAGCGCGTGGGCTGGCTGCGGGCCGCCGTGCTGGGCGCCAACGACGGCGTGATTTCGACAGCCAGCCTGATTCTCGGGGTGGCCTCGTCGCATGCGTCGCACGGCAGCGTGCTGACGGCCGGCACCGCGGCGCTGGTGGCGGGCGCAATGTCGATGGCAGCGGGAGAATACGTGTCGGTGCATTCGCAGGCCGATACCGAGCGCGCGGAACTGCAGCGCGAAAACGGTGAACTGCAGGAAAACCCTCATGCCGAGCACCGGGAGCTCAAGCATATCTACATCGACCGCGGCCTTGACGCCGAGCTGGCGGGGCGCGTGGCCGAACAGCTGATGGCACATGATGCACTGGGTGCGCATGCCCGCGACGAGCTGGGACTGTCGGAACAGACGGCAGCCAAGCCGCTGCAGGCGGCGCTCGCGTCGGCCGCCAGCTTCACTTTTGGCGCAGCGCTTCCGCTGGCGGTAGTGCTGCTGGCGCCGGCCGGCATCCTGCGCAGCGCGATCGCGGCCAGCTCGGTGCTGTTCCTGGCGCTGCTCGGCGGCGTTGCCGCACGTACCGGCGGCGCGCCGATGCTGACGGGGGCGCTGCGGGTCAGTTTCTGGGGCGCGCTGGCGATGGCGGTCACGGCCGGTGTCGGCAGCTTGTTCGGCACTGCGCCATGAAACGCCGCCGTACCCCCGCCGACTGCGCGGCGACAAGGCTCCACGACATCCGCACGGTACACTGGAAAGCAATCGCCGCGCCGTTACCTCCCCCGGAGATGCCCATGAATCGGATCGATACATACCGCTTGCCCGACAGCCCTGTCGCAGTCCGCCTGCTCATGCTGTTCGCGCTGTTATTCGCCCTCGGGCAACCGGTGCTGGCCGACGCGCCCTATCGCCAACTCACCGTGCTGCAACCGAAAGACGGCGCCACGGTGTTCAGCAATCCCGGCCATGTCGATGTGCGGCTAGGGATGGCGCCGACCCCGAAACTCGCCGCCGGCGATCACGTCGAGCTGCTGCTGGATGGACACCGCGTCGCCCGGGCCCAGGGAATGCAGATCGCGCTCGACAATGTCGACCGCGGCAGCCACCGGCTCCAGGCCCGCATCGTCGACGGCGACGGCAAAGTCTTGATCGAATCGGTTCCGATCACGTTCGAGATGTGGCAGGCTTCGCGCAACTTTCCGTCACGCCGGTAAGCCAGCGCCTCCACCAGCCGTCGACATCCCATCAACGGCCCGGCAAGGGCCGGGAGGGCCGCCTGACGATCGCCCGGTACGACAGCGCCAGCGCCGCGGCCGACGCGAGGGCGCCCAGCGCCGCGCCCCAGCGGTGCGTGTTCAGCCATAACTGGCTGCTGGATTCAAGCGCCTGGTCGTCGAAGCGTCCGTGCGCCCCGAAATCGCCGGGCACCGGCTGGTACAGGTTGTCGCGCCGGCCGGGCGACGCCGGCTCGTCGCTTTGCTGGCCGCTCACCGCCGAATACGCCATCTTGCGATCGAGCAGGCCGGGAATCACGCGGGTGCCGATGATCGCTTCCACCGCCGGCCATCCCACCCACAACTCGCGCCGCCGGTGCATTGCCGACCAGTAGACGGCGCGTGCCGCCACCTCGGGCTGGAAGATCTTGCCGAGCGGCTTGGGCTTGTTGCGCATGCAGCTGCGCCCCCAGTCGAACTGCGGCGTATTGAATGCGGACAGCTGCACCATGGTCAGGTGGACCCGGCTATTGTCGTGGATCAGCTCCGAACGGACCGAATCGATATAACCGCGAATCGCACTCTTCGCGCCGCAGTAAGGCGCCTGCAGCGGCACCGAACGATAGGCCAGCGCCGACCCCACTTGCACGATGGTGCCGCGGTCGCGCGCCTTCATCCGCCGCAGCGCCGCCATGATGCCCCACACCGAGCCCAGGTAGGTGACTTCGGTTGCGCGCTTGAAGTCTTCCGGCGAAATCGAGGTTGCCTCGCAAAAGATGGTCGCCATGGCGTCATTGACCCAGACGTCGATCGCTCCCCATTCGCGCTCGACCCGCTCGGCCGCCGCCTCCACCTGTCCATAGTCGGCGACATCGGTCGGAACGATCATCGCATGGCCTCCCGCCTGCTCGACATCGCGGCGCGCGCCTTCCAGGCCGTCGGCCCCGCGCGCCAGCAGCGCGACATGCCAGCCGTGCCTGCCGAACTCGATGGCGGTAGCCCGGCCGATACCACCGGATGCGCCGGTAACGACAGCGATTTTTCGTTCCATTCGAAATCCTCCATGCTGAAATAGTGACGGGAAAAGGCGCGTTCGGGCTTGTCTGCCCGAATGCCGGGCGGCGGCTCGCCGATGTACGGCGTGGCTTCCCGCCCGACAGGGAAAGCCGGTTGTTCTGCGGCAGGACGCAAAATGGATGCCCGCCCGGATCCGGATTTCCGCATGGCCCAGGCAACCGCCGGCGACGATTGCCGGAGCGCCTTTTCATGGGATCCGGCCCGCTTTTGCGTAGACGACGGGCGAGCGCCGCGCGGGCATGGGCGCATGCCGGCATGGCACGCGTCCTGCTGGGGAACAGGAAGCACGACTGAATCTCTCCCTGCGGTTCGCGATGGGCGAGACAAGTGCGTAACATTTACCGGCATTTTCCGGCTGCGCTGCCCACAGCGCCCGGCACTGCCGAAAATCCCCCGAGGTGACCAGCATGCCAGAACAACCCGCGCCGCATTCCCCGCCTCCGGAGATTCCTGCCGTTCCCAGTCCACAACCGGAAGTGCCGCCGCAACGGCAGCCCGAGCCGGAGATTGAGCCGCCGCCCTCCGATCCCGTCACGCAACCGGGCCGCGCACCCGAGATCACGCCCGACAACACGCCGCCTGAAATGCCGCCGGCCGAACAGCGCGCCTGAAAACCCCGGCAACCAGGTTCCGGACGGCAGCCGGATGATGATCGCTGTCGTCCGGCGAATGACTGGAAATGGCGGCGACGAGAATCAGGGAGACACCGGATCGTCCGGATCGGGATCGGGTGCGATTTTCTGCTCCACATCCTTGCGACTGAAACGCCGCGGCTTCTTCAGCACCTCGCTGTCCTGATTCTTGTGCAGATGGTCCACATCTTCGGATTGCGACCGGGAACCGTCGTCGTTGGGGTCGGGAGAACGGTTTTCGGCGAAACGGTTTTCGGGAAATGTCGGGCTGTCGGCAGGCATGGCACTCTCCTTTCATGACAGTTCTCCCTGCCGGCAATCGGTAGCCCGGATAGTGAAATCGGTTACGGCCGCTTCGCGGGTTGAAGGAAGCAGGCCCAGGCCGGGCAAAGCAAGCACAGGGAGCCGGCGTTCGCGCCGCTACCGGCGATCAAGCGCCCAATAATTGGGTTCCTGAGGGCTGCGATAGTTCCGAAAGCCGTGCGCTGCGCGCATCAGCGACGCCGCGCGAATTCTGCCGCAGCCGGCGCTTGCGCGCCGGCGCCACCGAATGCGCCCGCTGCGGTGGCGTTCGATACGATATGCAGCATGCGGGTCGGATGCGCAAAACCGATTCCGCGTTCGCGGAAACCGCGCAACAGCGCCAGGTTGATCTGCTGCTGAATGTCCATGTATTTGTTGTAGTCGGGATCGAGCACGTAATAGACGACCTCGAACTGCAGCGCATTCTCGCCGTACGATTGGAAATGCGCAAGGTCGAAGCGTGTGTCGAAGCCGCTGACGGTGATGATTTCCCTGACCATTCCCGGGATTGCTTCCACCTGCTCGGTGGGCGTTTCGTAGGCAATGCCGAACTGGAACAGGACGCGCCGTTCCAGCATCCGCTTGTAGTTGCGGATACGGTTTTTCAGCAACTCGGTATTCGAGAATACGATCTGTTCTCCGCCCAGGCTGCGGATGCGAGTGGTTTTCAGGCCGACGTATTCGACATTTCCCATGTAATCGTCGACCACGATGAAGTCGCCGATCACGAACGGTTTGTCGAGCGCAATTGAAACCGACGAAAAGATGTCGCCGAGGATGCTCTGGACGGCCAGGGCGACCGCGATGCCGCCGATGCCGAGGCTGGCCATCAGGGTGCTGATGTTGAAACCGAGATTGTCGAGCGCCACCAGCACGGCGATCGACCACAGCACGATGCGGGCGACCAGCCCGGCTACCATCAGATGGGTGGCGCCGGACGGGTTGGCTTCCCGATGGCGGGCAAACGCGCGTTCGATGGCGACGCCGATCAGCTCGTTGGCCCATAACGCGACCTGCGACACCAGGACGATGATCCAGCCGTAGTGAATCCATTTGTCGTAGTGCGGAGGCAGATCGAGCAACCCGATCGCGGCCAGCAGCGCAACGCCAAGCAGAAATGGAATACGGGTGGCTTCGACCAGGTGTTCGGGATAGCTGAGGATTTCCAGCCGCCCGGAGGACAAGCGGCGCAACTGGCGCCCGACGAATGCGCGGATCGCAAGCAATGCCAGCAACACGAGGGCGAAGACGGCGGCAGCCAGCGCCGCATCGTATGGAGCAATATGCAGTGTAGTCAATGCGGGTTTCCCAAAGATCGGCTTGTGCCAGGCGCCGCGCGCTGCGAAAACGCGGCAACGCTGCGCCGTATCGGCGCCGCTCCGGCGGCAGGTAGCGCGAAATGGAGGGAGTCTTGCAATGCGGCGGAGCCACGCGGCCACGACCTCTTGCCGCCGTTCAGCCTGGCGATACCCCATCCATGTTACTGCCGGATGGAAGCGGGTGCTTTGATCGAATCGTGATCACAAGAAAAAAGTCCCCCGGTTAAGGGGGACTAAAAAGGTCCGGTAGACCTCATCACTGTCGTGCAACACTGTTGCTCTTTACACGGTGAAGGCTAGCGGCTGCAAGCCGTAGCCCTCATCCAATAACCCTATGCTGTCCAGCAATCCCTGCAAACCCTGGTCGAGCTGCGCCAATTGTTCGGCGTCCAGCTGCTTGAGCGCTTCCGGCAGCACGCCGCGCGCTGGTTTCGGGGCGTCGCGCAGAAGCGCCATGCCGCTTTCGGACAAAGCCAGCTGAACCGCCCGCTGGTCTTCCGGGTCCCGCGATTTCAATATCAGGCCGCGCTTTACCAGTTCATCCACCAGGTTGCTGGCCGTGGTCTGGTGCACCGCCAGCCGGTGGACCAGGCCGCCTATCCTCAAGCCCGGTGTTTCCTGCAGTTCCTGCATGATCCACAATTGGGCGCCGCTGACCCCGCATTGCTTTTCTATCCATGCGGAATGCCGTTGCGCCGCTCGAATCACTACTCTCAGCTTCTTTAATGTTGCCAAGTGTGCCGGTCCGGCCTCTCCTTTGATACCATTACTCTTTTCAACACATGTATTTTTTCTTGGCATTCACAAAACTCCGGTAACATATTGCCGCAAATATATATTCGTCGCAATATAATTTGCGCAAATAAATTACGCATTTCACCCCTTCCCCTACAAGATGCCATTTTTTCCTGCCGACAGGCGCTCTCGTTTCCAGGATTATGCCTTCAGGAAATTTGTCTCGAAAGTATTGGGTTTCTGGCATCGTGGATATGCCTGGATAATCGGGCCGGTGCTGGTCGGATTGGCGGGGGTGGCATTGGCGAACGGCAGCGATTATGCGAACGAAATCAACCGCGCGATCTTTTCGACTTTCTGGTTCACCCCGCTGCTGGTGCTGCCTGCCGGTTTCGCCGGTCTTGCCTATGTGAAAAACCGCCTCTTTCCCGGCACCCAGGGCAGTGGCATTCCACAGACGATTGCGGCAATCGACGACATGGGCCAGAACAAGCGCAGCGACCTGCTCTCGCTGCGCATCGCATTTGGCAAAATGCTGATGGCGCTGGCCGGACTCTGCGTTGGCGCGCCGATCGGACGCGAAGGACCGACCGTGCAGATCGGCGCGTCGATCATGAATGCTTTCCATGGCCGCGGCCCGTTCAAGGGAGCGGCCCAGCGCCGCGCCTTCATTCTTGCCGGCGGCGCCGCCGGTATCGCGGCCGCGTTCAACACGCCGCTGGCGGGCATCCTGTTCGCGATCGAGGAATTGAGCAAGAAGCATGTCTTCACCGCCAACAGCTCGACGCTGATCACGGTCATCGTATCCGGCCTGATTTCGCTGTCGTTGCTCGGCAATTACACCTATTTCGGTTCCACCGGCGTCTACCTGGCCTGGCAATACAGCATTGCTGCGATCATCGTGTGCGGTCTCGTCGGAGGTATCGGCGGCGGCATCTTCAGCCGCCTGCTGGTGGAAGCCTCGTTCCGGATGCCGGCACGGATCGCCGCTTACGCAAAGGCGCGCCCATTCCATTTTGCCGCGGCCTGCGGACTCGCCGTCGCGCTGATCGGGATGTCCACGCATGGCCTGGTGTTCGGCACCGGGTACCAGCCCACCCGGCTGACGCTGGAAGACAAGATCACCTTGCCCTGGTATTTCGGCGTCGCCAAGCTGGTCGCCCTGCTGCTGACGTCGATAGCGGGCATCCCCGGCGGCATTTTTGCGCCCTCGCTCGCGATCGGCGCCGGCCTGGGCGACAACATCGTCGAGCTGATGCCCTGGATCGCGCCGCACAGCGCCATCATCCTGATGGTGATGGCGTCCTATCTGGCCGGCGTCACCCGCGCCCCGATCACCTCGTTCATCATCATGATGGAAATGACCGACAGCCATCACATGCTGCTGCCGCTGATGTCGGCCACCGTGATTGCCAGCGCGGTTTCCAAGCTGATTTGCCCCACCGCGCTTTATCAGGCTCTTGCGACAAGTTTCGCCTTGCCGCAGGAAACGTCAACTCCGGCGCCGGACGAGGTGGGGCCGCCGGCGCTGAAACACAAATAACAGCAACTCAACCTTAACTTCCAAGGAGTATCACATGTCAACACTGAAGCCGTTCTCGATCATGTTTGCCAGCGCCGTCCTGTTGAGCGCATGCGGAACGACGCCCAAGCAGGAAAACACTGCAGCGGCCACCCCGCAATCGACGGCCAAACCGGCGGAAACGCAGCCGGTCGCGACTGCCAAGCAAGCTATCGATCCGCTGAACGACCCGAACAGCCCGCTGGCCAAGCGCAGCGTGTACTTCGACTTCGACAGCTATGTGATCAAGAACGAGTTCAAGCCCCTCGTCGTTGCACACGCCGGCTACCTGACCCAGCATGCCGACCGCAAGATCGTCATCCAGGGCAATACCGACGCGCGCGGCAGCCGGGAATACAACCTGGCGCTGGGCCAGCGTCGTGCAGAATCGGTGCGCAAGGCACTGGCCGCGATGGGCGTGCCGGACGCGCAAATGGAAGCTATCTCGTTCGGCGAGGAAAAGCCGAAGGCAACCGGCAACAATGAAGCGGCATGGGCGCAAAACCGCCGTGCCGACATCGTTTACTCCGCCAAGTAACCGGTTTTACCGCGCGGTGTCAACTGCGCGGCTCCACTGCCCTTTTTGCGGCGCCCGCCATGCGGCCGGCGCCGCGCTTGTTTTCGGTGCCCGCGATCGCACCGCTCAATGCCGGGATTGCAATTCCTCTTCCAGCGCCTGGATTCTCTTGAGCAAGGTCAGCGCCAGCGCGAGCCCGCGCCGGTCCAGCTCGAAGTCGTCACGCAAGCGGCGCGCGGTTTTCGCGGTGACGATGGTGCGCAGGAAAAACACCGGAGGCTGGGCGCCGGCATCCGCCGGCTCGATCACCCCGCTATCGACCAGGTCGCGCAACTCATCCTGCGACAAGCCGGACAGTTCGGCCAGATGTTCGATGCCGCAGACTCCGGAGTCGTCCAGCCAGATCGATTCGGTCAGTTGCAGCTCCATGCTATGCGCCCTCCATCAGATGCTTGCGCGGATTGAATGCCGAAGACGCAGCGAGCTGTTCGAACAGTTCGCGCTCACGGGCGGTGGTCACTGCCGGCACCTCGATGCGTACCACCGCGAACAGATCGCCCGGGTCGCCCCCGGGACCGGGCAGGCCGCGGCCGCCGAGGCGCAGCGTGCGCCCGGCCCCGGTGCCGGGATGAATGTTCAATTCGACCGCGCCTCCCGGCGGCGGGAGCT
>CBIHOK010000149.1:0-9504 GCA_966211575.1 uncultured Noviherbaspirillum sp. | reverse complement strand
GGCACCAGGCATTGCGCTTCATCGTCGGCATCGACTCCGGCTCGTATGTCCGGACCCAGCACGCGTTCCGCTCGGTCCTGCTGATCTGCGTGCTGGTCGGCGCGGCGCTGGTCGCGGCGATCGGCTACCTGCTCACGCATTTCGGTCTGCGGCCATTGCGGCAGCTGTCGCAGGAAGCGCGCGCGCTCAGCCCCAGCGCCTTGTCGCAGCGCCTGGTGACCGCGCATCTGCCGGGCGAACTGTCGGCTCTCGCGCAGTCGTTCAACGGTGCGCTCGACCGGCTCGAAGCCACCTACAAGCAACTCGAAAGCTTCAATGCCGACGTCACGCACGAGCTGCGCACGCCGCTCACCAACCTGATCGGGCAGACGCAGGTCGCGTTGTCGCGCGACCGCAGCGCCGGGCAACTGGTGGAAGTCTTGCAGTCGAACCTGGAAGACCTGGAACGGCTGCGCAGCATCGTCAACGACATGCTGTTCCTGGCGCGGGCCGATCAGGGCGAGCGCCCGCAATTGCTGCCGCCGACTTCGCTGGCGGCGGAGGTGGAGAAGACCGTCGAGTTTCTCGATTTCCTGATGGAGGAAGCGAATGTGCGGATCCGCGTCCAGGGCGACGCCCAGGCTGCGATCGAACGTTCGCTGTTCCGGCGCGCCGTCACCAACCTGCTGGACAACGCGATCCGCCATTCGCCGCCGGCTTCGGAGATCGTGGTGGAGGTGACGGCCGACGACGGCCAGATGCGGGTCGCGGTGACCAACCCCGGCCCGGAAATCCCGCTCGAACACCTGGCGCGGATGTTCGACCGCTTCTATCGCGCCGACGTGGCGCGCGCCAACAGCGGCGAGAGCCACGGTCTCGGCCTGGCCATCGTCAAGGCGGTGGCGGCGATGCATGGGGGCAAGGTGTTCGCCGTCAGCCGCGGCGGTTCGACGACCGTGGGATTCTCGGTTTCGGCCGGTTCCTGAACCAAGCCGGCCGCGCGTCCACCCGGCCGGACGATTGTGCTAGACTCTCGGGCCTGTTCCGGGCACGCGATTGAATCGGCAAGGTTTTCGGTCGCCCGCTCCGGTTCCCGGCCAAGCGCGCATGCGCGCTTTTTTGTTTTTTGCGACGCGTTCGCAAGGCCCGAGTGGTGAAATTGGTAGACACAGCGGACTTAAAATCCGCCGCTTACCCGAGAGGGGGCGTACCGGTTCGATTCCGGTCTCGGGCACCAATTCGATATCCTATCCGTCCCTGGTTCCACCTCGACGGCATCGGCCTGGGGAACTCGCCTGCCAGATCCGGTTCTGTTTTGCGTGCTTATCATCCTTATACGACACGCAATTTGATGTAAATCAGCAAAATATTGAGTCAAGCCGAGGCACGCTGGTAACATACGCGCTCACCGGGAAGAATTTCTCGATATGGCGTACGCATGGGAAGCGGACGCCTGTTTCATCCATCCGGCAAGAGAATGACATGAAGTCAGAGCAAACAGCAGCGACCGACGAGCGCGCATTGCAACAAGAAGTGGCGTCCCTGATCGTGGAAGCCCTGAACCTGGAGGTCGCGGCGGAATCCATCAATCCGGACGATCCCTTGTATGGCGACGGCCTCGGGCTCGATTCGATCGATGTGCTGGAAGTGGCGCTGGTCGTATCCAAGCGCTACGGGCTGCAGCTACGTGCCGACAATGAAGACAATCACCGCATTTTCAGCTCGCTGCGCAGCCTGACCGACTACATCCGCGCGCAGCGAACCACCTGAATGCGCGGACTGGCGCGGACGGCGCGCGGCGCCGCGATCCTCATGCTGGCGCTGGCTTACGTGCTGCTCGCGCACTATACGAATACCTCGGGCAAGGCGCGCGGACTGGGTGCGGCAGTGGCGCTGGCGCCGCTGCTGGCGGCGGCGCTTTCGCTGGCCTGGCATGCCCGGTTGCGGCTGTTCATGCTCGGATTGTTCATGGCCGGCTGCGTCGCGCTATTCTCGCTTCGGGATACGCTCGAACACTACACCAGCTGGATCTATTGGGGCGAACACGCAGGTACGCAACTGGCGCTGTGTGCGCTGTTCGGCCGCACGCTCGGCCACGGGCGCGAGCCCTTGTGCACCGGCTTCGCGCGCATCGTGCACGGTGAGCTGGCGCCGGCGCTCGAGCGCTACACGCGCCGCGTCACGCTCGCCTGGGCGATGTTTTTCGCCGCGATGGCGGCGACGTCGAGCGCGATATTCTTTGCCGCGCCGCTCGCCACCTGGTCCGCTTTTTCCAATTTCTTTACCGCACCGTTGATCGGCCTGATGTTCGTCGTCGAATACCTGGTCCGCCGCCGCCTGCACCCGGAGATGGAACACGCGCACATCCTGGATGGGGTGAAGCTGTACTGGAATGCGCCCGCGCGCTAGGCCGATGCGAGATTGCCCGCTTACCCATGCCCACCTTTCCCCTGATTACCCATTCCCGCGCTGACAGCGTCGTTGCCTGGCGCGGGGGCCGAGCGGTCAGCGCGGCCGAATTTCTGGCGGATGTCGCCGCGTTGAGCGCGCAGCTGCCGGACGGCGCGCATATGCTGAATGCCTGCAATGACCGTTATCGCTTCACGGTAGGCCTGGCGGCGGCGCTGGTCGGCAACAAGGTCAGCCTGCTGCCTTCGACGCAAACGCCGGAAATGATCCGGCAGCTGCAGCATTTTGCGCCGGACGCCTTCTGCCTGACCGACAGCGACGATTGCGCGATCGCGTTGCCGCAGTTCCGCTTTCCTGCGCTGCCGCCGGCAGGCGAGAAGCCGGCCGATGGCGGTTATGCGGTTCCCGCGATCGACGGCGCGCAGCTGGTTGCCTATGTGTTTACCTCGGGCTCGACCGGGGTGCCGGTCCCGCACCGGAAGACCTGGGGCGCGCTGGTGCGCAACGTGCAGGCGGAAGCCGCATTGTGCGGCTTGAATGATGGACGTAGCCATGCGGTGATCGGCACCGTGCCGCCGCAGCACATGTATGGATTCGAGTCGACCGTGCTGATCGTTCTGCAGAGCGGCAATGCACTGGTGGCCGGCAACTCCTTTTATCCGGCCGACATCTGCAGCGCGGTCGAGTCGGCGCCGCGTCCGCGCGCGCTGGTTTCCACGCCGGTGCACATGCGCTCGGTGCTGGCCGCCGGGCTGGAATTGCCGGCGGTCGATCTGCTGATGTCGGCGACCGCGCCCTTGTCGGACGCGCTGGCGCTGGAACTGGAAACACGCTTCGGCGCGCCGCTGGTCGAGATTTACGGCAGCACCGAAACCGGGCAGATCGCGGTGCGCCGGACCGCGCGGACCCAGGAGTGGCAACTGTTTCCCGGCGTCCGCTTTACCCAGCGCGACGGCATTGCCTGGGCCGACGGCGGCCACGTCGAGCAGCCGACGCCGATGAACGACGTGATCGAGATCGTCGGCGAAGACCGGTTTCTGCTGCACGGACGGATGGCCGACCTGGTCAATATCGCCGGCAAGCGCAACTCGCTCGCCTACCTGAATCTGCAGCTGAACGCGATTCCCGGCGTCCAGGACGGCGCCTTTTACATGCCGGACGAAACCAGTCCGGACGATGTCACCCGCCTCACCGCATTCGTCGTGGCGCCCGGGCTGTCGGCGTCGGCGCTGATGGCGGCGCTGCGCGAGCGCGTCGACTCGGTGTTTTTGCCGCGCCCGCTGGTGTTCGTCGATGCGCTGCCGCGCAATGCGACCGGGAAGCTCCCGCGTGACGCGCTCCAGGCGCTCGCCGCCGAACACGGCGTCCGCAGTGGACGGAGGCCGACATGACGCGCACCTGCGTGCCGTTGCCGATCGCAGCCGACCATCCCGCCTTCGCCGGCCATTTTCCGGGGCGGCCGATCGTGCCCGGGGTAGTGTTGCTCGACGAGGTTCTGCATGCGATCGGCGCATCGACCGGGGTCGAACTGGCGCGATGCACGATCGCATCCGCCAAATTTCTCAGTCCGGTAAGTCCGGGCGAACCGGTAGCGCTGTGCTTCGAGGCTGCCGCGAACAACAGCTTGCGCTTCGAACTGAGCAGCGGCGAACGCCTCGTCGCGACCGGCTCGATCCGCCTGCAGGAGTAGGGCAGGCATGGCGATTTCGAAACCATCGGCGGCCGAATGGCTGCATCGGGAAGAGCGCAGCAACATGCTGATGCTGCGCACGATGACCTGGATTTCGCTGCGTCTCGGCCGCCCGGCCGCACGTGTCGTACTGCATCTGATCGCCGCCTATTTCCTGCTGTTCGCGGCGGCCAGCCGTTCCGGTTCGCGCGAATACCTGCGCCGCATCCTGAGTCGGCGTCCGCGCTGGTCCGATATCTATCGCCATTTCTTCTGCTTTGCCGCCACCATCCATGACCGGGTATACCTGCTCAACCAGCGCTTCGACCTGTTTCACATCGAAGTGTGCGGCGAGGAAGTGATACGGGAAGCGATTGCGAGCGGAAGTGGCGTGTTCCTGATCGGCGCCCACATGGGCAGCTTCGAAGTGATCCGCGCGCTCGGCCGGCGCCACTCCGGCCTCAAGGTCGCAATGGCGATGTACGAGGAAAATGCGCGCAAGATCAACAGCATGCTGGCTGCGATCAACCCGTCCGCCGCCCAGGACGTGATCGGCCTGGGCCGCGTCGATTCGATGCTGAAGGTCAGCGCGCACCTGGAGCAGGGCACGCTGGTCGGCATGCTGGCCGATCGCGGACTGGGAGACGATGCGACGCGGGCCGTACCAGTCCTCGGCGATCCCGCACGTTTGCCGCTCGGCCCTTTCCGGATGGCGGCGATCCTGCGCCGCCCGGTCATCTTCATGACGGGACTGTACCTCGGCGGCAACCGCTACCAGATCCACTTCGAGCGCCTCGCCGATTTTTCCGGCGCCGGCCGCGGCGATCGGCAGGCGGCGATCGAGCAGGCGATGGAGCGCTATGCGCAATTGCTCGAGCAGTATTGTCGCCGCGCGCCGTTCAACTGGTTCAATTTTTTCGATTTCTGGCAGTCCGCCCGGTCTGCCGTCGAACAGGATTCCCGATGAAGATTCACGCGATACGGTCGTTTTTTGTTTGCGCGCGGGCATGGCTGGCATTAACTGTCGCCGCGCCGGCCCGGTCCGCCGGCGACTGGAGCATCGACCGCCTGATGCAGGCGCTGGCGAAGACCCGGACCGGGCATGCGCATTTCGTCGAAAAGAAATTCATCTCCTCGCTGGACCGGCCGCTGGAATCGTCCGGCGAATTGACTTACACCGCGCCGGACAAGCTGGAAAAACGCACGCTCCAGCCGAAGCAGGAAACCCTGCTGGTCGACGGCGATACGCTGGTGATCGAACTCGACGGCCGGAAACACACGTTGCAGTTGGGCGATTATCCGGAACTGGCGGGTTTCATCGACAGCATCCGCGGCACGCTGGCCGGCGACCGCAAGGCGCTGGAGCGTTCGTTCCGCCTGCAGCTTGACGGCCCGGCCGAGAACTGGACGCTGCTGCTGTGGCCGAGCGATGAGAAGCTGGCGCGCAACGTGCACCTGATCCGCATCGCCGGATCGCGCGGTACGGTCAAGCGCATCGACATCATCCAGACCGACGGCGACCGCTCGACGATGACGATCGACCAGGCCGTGGCCCGATGACCGCACCGCGAAGCCGTGGCCTCGCGTTCGCCGCCTGGTTGCTGGGGGCGGCCGTCTGCTGCCTGATCATCGCGCGCACCACCTTCACCACCGACCTGTCGGCCTTCCTGCCGCAATCGCCGACCCGGGAACAGCAGGTATTGCTCGACCAGTTGCAGGACAGCCTGGTAGCGCGCCTGATCCTGGTCGGTATCGAGGGCGCGGACCCCGCGACTCGCGCCGCATTGTCGAAAGAACTCGCCGGGCGATTGCGCAACGATCCGGCGTTCGTGACGGTCAACAACGGCGAGCCGGTCAATGCCGAGCGCGACCACGCGTTCCTGTTCGAGAACCGCTACCTGCTCAGTCCCGCCGTCGATGCCGAACACTTCAGCGTCGCCGGCCTGCATGAATCGATCGCCGGCAGCATCGATTTGCTGGCGTCATCGGCCGGCTTGCTGATCAAGCCGATCCTGCCGCGCGATCCCACCGGTGAATTGCTGCGCCTGCTCGATCGCCTCAACGGCGGTCGCCAGCCGCGCATGGTGGACGGCGCCTGGAGTTCGCGCGACGGCGCGCGCGCGTTGCTTCTCGCGCAGACCAGCGCGGGGGCATCCGACATCGATGGCCAGCAACAGGCGATGAGCCGGATCCGGCAGGCATTCGACGCGGCGCAGCGGGCACGTGGACAGGATGCGGCGGCTGCGCACCTGGTGCTGTCCGGCCCCGGCGTCTTTTCGGTGCGCTCGCGCGAGACGATACGCAGCGAGGTCGCGCGGCTGTCGCTGATCAGCACCGCGGTCATCGTCACCCTGTTGCTGCTGGTCTACCGCTCGTTCACGGCGCTGGCGCTCGGCCTGCTGCCGGTGCTGTCCGGCGCGCTGGTCGGTGTCGCGGCGGTCAGCCTGGGTTTCGGCTCGGTGCACGGGATCACGCTCGGCTTCGGCACCACGCTGATCGGCGAGGCGGTCGACTATTCGATCTACCTGTTCGTGCAGTCCCGCCAGCGCGGCACCGACGCCGCCGGCTGGGTGCGCGAGTTCTGGCCGACCATCCGGCTGGGCGTGCTGACTTCGATCGTCGGCTTCGCTTCGCTGCTGCTGTCCAGTTTTCCCGGGCTGGCGCAGCTGGGCCTGTATTCGATCGCGGGGCTGGTCGCGGCGGCCGCCGTGACCCGCTTCGTGCTGCCGCGGCTGCTGCCCGCCGGCTTCCGCATTCGCGACGTGTCGGCAGTGGGACATGCGCTGTCCGGACTGGCGGCAAAGGCGCCGCGCCTGCGCTGGCCGCTGCTGGTGCTGGTGCTGGCCTCTGTTGCGGTAGTGGTGCAGCACGGCGGATCGTTGTGGAATACCGAACTGGCATCGCTCAGCCCGGTGTCGCAAGCCGACCAGGACATCGATGCGCACATGCGCGCCGACCTTGGTGCGCCCGACGTGCGCTACATGGTGGTGGTGTCGGCCGGCAGCCGGGAACAGGCGTTGCAGGCGGCCGAGAAGCTCGCGGCGCAGCTGCGGCCGCTGGTGGAGCAGGGCAAGCTGGCCGATTTCGAAAGCCCGGCCAACTATCTTCCCAGTATCGCGACGCAGCGAGCGCGCCAGGCCAGCCTGCCGGTGGAGCAACTGGAACAGCGGCTGCAGCAGGCGAGCAAGGGATTGCCGGTGCGGCCGACGCTGTTCGCGCCGTTCGTGCACGATGTGGCCGCTGCCCGGAGCCGGGCGCCGCTGCAGCGCGCCGACCTCGATCACACGTCTTTCGCGCTGGCAGTGGATTCGATGCTGTTCCGGCACGGCTCGGGCCCTGACGCGCAATGGCGCGCATTGCTTCCGCTCGGTGCGCCGCCGTCCGGCCTGGAACCGGCTGCGGTGCGGGCCGCGCTGGCCGCCGCCGGGGTGCCGAATGCCTTGTTTGTCGACCTGAAGGCGGAGTCCGACAACCTGTATGCGGGTTACCTGCACGAAGCCATCCTGCTGTCGCTCGGCGGCCTCGGCGCGATTGTCGTGCTGCTGCTGATTACGCTGCGGGCACCGCTGCGCGTGGCGCGCATCCTGCTGCCCTTGCTCGCCGCGGTGGTTGCCGTCGTCGCCTTGCTGGCGCTGGCAGGGGAGCGCCTGACGATCTTGCACCTGATAGGCTTGCTGCTGATCGTCGCGGTCGGTTCCAATTACGCGCTGTTTTTCAGCAGGGGCGAGGTCCAGGCGGAGCCTACGGTGGCGCCGCAAACGCTGGCTTCGCTGGTATTCGCGAATCTGACCACGGTGGCCGGCTTCGGGATACTCGGGTTTTCGCAGGTGCCGGTGCTGCATGCGATCGGCGCCACGGTCGGTCCCGGCGCCGTGCTTGCCCTGATTTTTTCAGCCTGTTTCGCAAAGCCTGCCGCCCGTGCCGCCGGCGTGGGCGACCGCCGGGAAGCCTGAACGATGCGCATCGTCTTCGATCCGGCCAATCCCGCCGATCCCGCCCGGCGCGCCCGCGTGCTGGCGCTGCTGTTGCCGGGAGCGCTCCAGCAGCCGGAAGCATTCGTGCAGGATGGCTTTGTTCGAGCGGTGCGGGAGCGGCGCTTGCCGCTCGATCTCGCATTGCCCGATCTCGGCCTGCAATACATCGGACAGGCCGCTGACGGCACCGCGGTTCTGCGCCTCCACGATTACCTGGCGCGTGCGCTGCCGGAGGGAGGCTATGACGAAGTGTGGCTGGGCGGCGTTTCCATCGGCGCCTTCATCGCGCTAGCCTATGCGGCGCGATACCCGGCCATGATCAGTCGCCTGTGCCTGCTCGCGCCCTATCCGGGGAGCCGTCTGCTTACCGGGCGGATCGTTGCGGCCGGCGGCCTGCACGCATGGAGCGAGGCGCGTTGCACTGACGACGATGAAGTGCGGGTATGGCAATGGCTCAAGGATGGCGGTGCGCGCCGTGCGCCGGCAATCGATCTCGGCTACGGGCGCGACGATCGCTTCGCCGACGGCCAGCGCCTGTTCGCGCAAGCGTCGGGCGTGAATGCAATCGACGTCATCGATGGCGGCCATGACGCACCGACCTGGCTGCGGCTTTGGGAACTGTTCCTGGACCGCATGGCACCGCGCTTGCTGCAGTGTGCCGGGCAGGGAGCGGCGTGATGCGGCCGCAATCGCTGCCATGGCGCATGCCCTTGTTGATACGAATCAGCATCGTCGCCCACCTGGCTATGCTGCTGGCCATCGTCTCCTGTCCGCACGCATGGCCATGGATACTGGCGGCACTGGTCGCAAACCACGCGGTGATCACACTCGCCGGACTGTTGCCGCGCAGTTCATGGTTGGGCCCCACCGTGACCTGCCTGCCCGATGCCAGCGCTGCGCGCAACGAAATCGCGCTGACGATCGATGACGGACCGGATCCGGAGGTGACGCCGCAGGTGCTCGCGCTGCTCGATCGCTACGGCGCAAAAGCCACCTTCTTTTGCATTGGTGCCAAGGTGGCGCGTCACCCGGAATTGAGCCGGGAGATCGTCGCGCGCGGCCATGCGCTGGAAAACCACAGTCAGCACCATCGGCATTATTTCTCGCTGCTCGGGCCTACGGGGCTGCGCAGCGAAATACAGGCCGCCCAGCACGAAATCGAAGCCGCGACCGGTTACGCGCCCCTGTTCTTCCGCGCGCCGGCCGGGCTGCGCAACCCGTTTCTCGGCCCTGTGCTGGCGCGCCTCGGCCTGCGCCTTGCCGCCTGGACCCGTCGCGGTTACGACACGCGCACGCCGGATGCCGACATTGTTTTCCGGCGGTTGCGACGCGACCTGCGGGCCGGCGCCATCCTGTTGCTGCACGATGGCAATTGTGCACGCGGCGCAGACGGCGTACCGATGATTCTCGCGGTGCTGCCGCGCCTGCTTGATGCGGCGCGCAGCGCCGGCCTGAGTCCGGTCACGCTGGCCG
>CBIHOK010000148.1:0-9553 GCA_966211575.1 uncultured Noviherbaspirillum sp. | reverse complement strand
AGTGCGCGATCAGGAACAGGCTGTTGTGCAGCACGAAGTCGGCCGGCGGCACCGCCAGCAGCACACCGGTCATGCCGCCGATCACGAAGGTGATCATGAAGCCGATGGTCCACAGCATCGGCACTTCGAACTTGATGCGTCCGCGGTACATCGTGAACAGCCAGTTGAAGATCTTGGCGCCGGTCGGGATCGAGATGATCATCGTCGTGATCCCGAAGAACGAGTTGACGCTGGCCCCGGAACCCATCGTGAAGAAGTGGTGCAGCCAGACCAGGTAGGACAGGATCGTGATCACGACGGTCGCGTACACCATCGAGGTGTAGCCGAACAGGCGCTTGCCGCAGAAAGTCGATACCACTTCGGAAAACACGCCGAACGCGGGCAGGATCAGGATGTATACCTCGGGGTGGCCCCAGATCCAGATCAGGTTCACGTACAGCATGGAGTTGCCACCCAGGTCATTGGTGAAGAAATGGGTGCCGAAGATGCGGTCGACCGACAGCATCGCGAGCACCGCGGTCAGCACCGGGAAGGTGGCGACGATCAGCACGTTGGTGCAGAGCGCGGTCCAGGTGAACACCGGCATCTTCATCAGCTTCATGCCGGGCGCGCGCATCTTGACGATGGTCGCGATCAGGTTGACTCCCGACAGCGTCGTGCCGACGCCCGCGACCTGCAGCGACCAGATATAGTAGTCGACCCCCACGTCCGGGCTGTGCAGGATGTCGGACAGCGGCGGATAGGCGAGCCAGCCGGTGCGCGCGAATTCGCCGACGAACAGCGACGCCATCGTCAGGCCGGCGCCGAAGGTGGTCATCCAGAAGCTGAAGTTGTTCAGGAACGGGAAGGCCACGTCGCGCGCGCCGATCTGCAGCGGCACCACGTAGTTCATCAGGCCGGTCACCAGCGGCATCGCCACGAAGAAGATCATGATCACGCCGTGCGCGGTGAAGATCTGGTCGTAGTGGTGCGGCGGCAGGAAACCATGGTTGTCGCCGAACGAGATCGACTGCTGGGCGCGCATCATCACCGCATCGGCAAAGCCGCGCAGCAGCATGATGATCCCGAGGACCACGTACATCACGCCGATCCGCTTGTGGTCGATGCTGGTGACCCAGTCGCGCCACAACGGCCCCCAGAAACGGAAATAGGTCAGTGCGAACAGCACTGCCAGGCTACCCAGCGCGACACCGATGAAGGTCGCGACCAGGATGGGTTCGTGAATGGGAATCGCGTCCCAGCTCAGGCGGCCGAAGATCAGCTTGGTCAGGTCAGTATGGTCCATCGTTACATTCCGGGGAAAATGGTTTGCGCGGCGCCCGGAACCGGTCCGGGCGATGTCTCGCGGCGCAGCGCGAGAGGTCCTCGCACAGTCTTATTCATGTGTGGACGATTTGTTGGTGCCGGCACCGGCAGCCATCATTTGGTCCATGCAGGTCTTGCCGGGTTCCACGCAGCGGTTCACGATCGCATGGAACAGATCCGCATCCACGCTCGCATAGTGGTGCACCGGTTCGCGGATGCTGGGCTTTGCCAGCTGCAGGTAATCGCTCCGGCCAAGCGTGCCGCTGCCGGCCTTGGTCGTCTTGACCCAGTTCTCGAAATCCGCCGTATTCATGCCGCGGAAGGTGAAGCGCATGTCGGAGAATCCGGCTCCGCTGTAGTTCGCCGAGAAACCTTCGTAATTACCCGGCTTGTTGATCACCGCGTGCAGCGAAGTCTGCATGCCCGGCATCGCATAAATCTGGCCCGCCAGCGCCGGCACGTAGAACGAGTTCATGACCGCGGAAGCCGTGATCTTGAACCGGATCGGCACGTCGACCGGCGCCGCCACTTCATTCACGGTGGCAATGCCCTGCTCCGGGTAGATGAACAGCCACTTCCAGTCCAGCGCCACCACCTCGATGGTGAGCGGCTTGACCGCTTCCGGCACCGGGCGGTGCTCCGCCACCCGCGTCAGCGGACGATAGGGATCGAGCGTATGGGTACTGATCCAGGTGAGCAGGCCGAGCGCGATGATGATCAGCAGCGGCGCGCCCCAGATCACCAGCTCCAGCTGGGTCGAATGGTCCCACTCCGGTTCGTAGCGCGCGGCGGTATTGCTGTTACGGTAGCGCCAGGCGAACACGACGATGAGCACGATCACGGGAACGATGATCAGCAGCATCAGGAAGGTGGAAACGGCGATCAGATGTCCTTCGCGGGCGGCGACGTCGCCCGACGGATTCATCACGACAGTGTTGCAACCGGCGAGCAGGCCTGCGGCCAAGGCAGGCAGGAGACGGCGTGCTTTATGGGAAACCATGCAGGAAAAGTCCAATCAAAACGCTCGAAAACGTGCTAATGTAACTCCACGGATGTCTGCTGCCGAGTGGACATTTTGTCCCACCCCGTGGGCGCGTCGCCAATCAGTGTGGCGGTACTACTGCTTGTTGACTTGCCTGAAACCAGCGGCGACTGGAAGGGGTGAGGGATTCAACAAGAGAGAGACTGCAACCTGATTGGAGGAAATACAATGATGACAGCCAGCAGCGGCAACCTCGGCTCGGCCTTGCCGGGTCAGGCAAACGGCGGCAATATTCGCAACACCCACTCCGATCATTCAACGATTGCTCCCGGTGAGATCGCCATCGGCGTGGTCATCGGCCGGGCATCGGAATATTTCGACTTCTTCGTCTACGCGATTGCGTCGGTACTGGTGTTCCCGTCGGAATTTTTTCCCTTCGAGCAACGGCTGGAAGGCACGCTTTACGCATTCACCATCTTCGCATTCGCATTTCTCGCACGGCCGTTCGGCACCATTACGTTCATGGCCCTGCAACGGCGGTTCGGGCGCGAGACGAAATTGACGCTCGCGCTTTTCATGCTGGGCATCTCGACCGCCGGGATCGCATTCCTGCCGACCTACTCGAGCCTGGGATTCACGTCCATCGTATTGCTGTCGCTGCTGCGTCTCGGCCAGGGCTTTGCGGTCGGCGGCTCCTGGGACGGCCTGCCGTCGCTGCTGGCCCTGAATGCGCCGGAAAAGCGGCGCGGCTGGTACGCGATGCTTGGACAGCTGGGGGCACCGGTCGGTTTCATGCTGGCGGCCGGCCTGTTCGCCTACCTGTTGTCCAATCTGTCGACCGAGGATTTCCTCGACTGGGGATGGCGTTATCCGTTCTACGTCGCCTTCGCGATCAACGTGGTGGCGCTGTTCGCCCGGCTGCGCCTGGTTTCCACCAACGAGTACGCGCACCTGCTGGATGAGCGCGAGCTGGAGCCGACCGACGTGGTCGAGATGACCCGCACCCAGGGCAGCAACCTGGCGATCGGCGCGCTGGCGGCCCTCGCAAGCTACGCGCTGTTCCACCTCGTGACGGTGTTCCCGCTATCCTGGATGCGGCTGTATTCGCTGCGCTCGATGAGCGGTTTCCTGGTGATCCAGATGGCCGGGGCGGTGCTGATGGCGGTCGGGGTGATCGTATCCGGACTGGTGGCGGACCGGCTCGGGCGGCGCACCACGCTGGGCAGTCTGGCGGTGCTGATTGCGGTGCTCAGCGGCTTCGTGCCGACCCTGATCAACGGCGGCGAAACCGGCCAGAACACGTTCATCCTGCTCGGCTTCTGCCTGCTGGGCCTGTCGTACGGCCAGGCCGCCGGTGCGGTGACCGCGAACTTCTCGGCGAAATACCGCTATACCGGCGCAGCGCTGACCTCGGATCTGTCCTGGCTGGTGGGCGCCGGGTTTGCGCCGCTGGTGGCGCTCGGGCTGTCCGCGCATTTCGGCCTCGCCTACGTCAGCCTCTACCTGCTGTCCGGCGCAGTCTGCTCGCTGGCAGCGCTGAGCTTGAACCGGGCGCTGGAAATCCGTAACTGACGACGGTACGGGTCGGCTTCCCTCGGGACTGGTCCGGCACTGTCTCAATGACGGCCCGCATCGATATCGCGGGCCGTCGCTGCATTCATCTACCTTCTATATCTATATATAGAAGGCAGACTTGATGAAGGCGGCTCCCCGGATGGTGAGCGTTCGAGTCAGATGTTGTAGTGGTCGAGCGCGATTTTTGCGGATTCGGCAACGTCGGCGCCGATCATGCTGATGACCGGTTCCTCACACGCCGCGGCAGCCTTTTCCGCCCGCTTCCTCGCCGCGAGCGCGGCAAGCTGCTTGCGAACATGGCGTCCGAGGGAAATGCGCTTTTGAGACTTGTTCAGGTGATAATGCCCCTGGTATCGGAATCCGTCCTCAAAAACGATCTGGAAATCGCACTGGTCGTTTCCGTATTCAGGAGCCCGATCGGCCCAGCTCTCCAGTACATTGTTCGCGGCTTCCAGCGATGACACTCTCGCTTTCGATGCCGGACCGTCAACGCGCTGGATCAGAATACGTGAAATGTCCACCTTTTCACATACGTCGAGTTCCACTTCTTGCTTCCAATTCAAAAGAATTCTAAAAAGCGTAAATGGAGACGCCCGAACGCGCTTTCAAGTGCCGTTCGAAAAAATATTGTGGTCGGATCGCCCGAAACGATTCGCTCGACGGAGTGTATAGCGATCGCACCGAGTGTCGTTCACGGCAGATGCATGCTGAACAATGCACCGCCTGCCGCCGCGTTCTCCAGATTCACGCGTCCTCGCTTGTCACCTTTGTAATGTGCGTTCGCGATTGCCGCACACAGCTCCATTCCGACCCCGGTCGAACGCCCCTCTTCCTGTACGCCCAGGCCCGGTCCATCGTCGCGCACGCTGATGCACACGCCGCCGTCCGGCTCGGTGCTGCAGGCGAGCTGTATGGTCGAGCGCGCAAAGCGGCTTGCGTTCTGAAGCGCTGCTTCGAGCGCAAGTCCGACCAGGTACTCATCGAAGAATGCGATCGGCGGTGCATGGAAGACATCGACCTGCAGCTGCAGTTCCGGCCGAGTGGCCCGCTGTCCGCGCGCCAGTGCCTGCAGAAAGTCTTCCGGACTGAGTGCTTCGATGCGCGGAGCCAGTCCTTGCGATGACGCTTTATACAAGGTAAGGAACGCAATGAGCCGTTCTCGCAAGTCGACGCAACTGCGATGGGCTTCCAGCGCCTCGTCCCGGGCCGGATGATCGACCAGTTGTTGCAGTTTGCCTTCGAGCACTCCCAATGCATTCTTGAGATCATGCACGATGACTGCCGCCAGTTTGGAATTCATGCTTGTGACGCCTTCTGAACCTCCGGACCGCCGTGCGGCGGTTGCCCGGCGCTCGCTGCAGGCCCGGGCACCTGTTATTTTTCTGCCTTGCTCAAGGTTTCCCGCATGAAGCGGTACATCTTGAACACCCTTTCATTTCCCGGCAGCAAAGTGTCCAGCCGCGACAGATAGCCGTTGACTTTCGCCACATATTCGAGGTTCAGGCCTTTTTGGCTCATCCACAGCAGGTGCAGCTGAGCCGCCGCCAGCAGCACGCCGGTATTGTCCGGCAGGCTTTGCAGCGCCTCGTCGAGACGCGCCAGCGATTCGTCGAAACGGGCTTGGCGCATCAGCGCGTTCGCTTCGGCCACGATCGCATTCGCCTGCTTCAACGCACCGTCGACGATCTCGGCGGCCAGCGCCTCGCGCCCGCTATCCTTCAAGACCTTGCGTGCCAGCGAGACGATTCGCGTATTTTCGTGGTCCGCCTTTACCGCAGCCGACAGCAGTTGCGCCCCCTCGTCATCCTTCCCGACCGAAAACGCAGCCTTCGCCAGCGCCAGCATCGCGCTGTCGGCGCGAGCCGACTCGATCAGGCCACAGGCGCGCTGGTAGGCCTGTTCAGCCGCCTCGGCGTTTCCGAGCCGCGCGTGGGCCTGGGCTTGCAACGCCGCCTGCGTGGCATCGAACTCGGGCACTTCCGCGTAATGCCTGGGAGCGCCTTCCATCAATTGCAGCGCGCGCTGCGGCGCCTCGGCATCGACATATACCTGGGCCAGCGACAACAGGTCGGACGGCTGCGCGGTCAGCGAGCCCTTGGTGTGGCGCAGCGCCCGTTCATACGCGCTGCCCGCCAGCTCCAGATGGCCGGTACGATAGGCGACCTCTCCCAGCATGCGGCTGCGGCGCGCCGACGGAATCACGTCGTAGGATTGATTCAGCACTTCCAGCGCCGTGTCTTCGTCTCCGCGCGCTTCGGCGATGCGCGCCAACAGATCGTAGGCAGGCACGTAGCGGGCATTATTGTCGACCACTTCCTGCGCCGCGTCGCGGGCGTCGTCCAGGCGACCCGCCGCAAAGTGACAGCGCGCCACCCCCAGCCGGGCCCAGGCCAGGCTCTCGCGCAGCACCAGCGCCTGGCGGTACACCGCGAGCGCCTGCTCCGGCTTGCCCAATTCCAGCAGCGCATTGCCCTTGATCTTGAGCACGTCCAGCCCCCATTTGGGCGCTATTTCAAGCAGGCGGTCGCATTCCTCGACGGCGCCGCTCACATCCTTGAGCTGCAGACGGCCGGCGATCTGACGCAACGCGTGCTGCTTGTCCAGCAGCCGTTCGATGCGTTCCAGCAGGCGGGCGCCGGTGAGAGGCTTGACCAGGTAGGCGTCGGGTTCGAATTCGGCGGCGCTGGCTACCAGATCGTAGCTGGTTTCCGCGGTCACCATGATGAACATCGCGGAGGCGGGAAGAATCCGCAGCGAACGCAGATACTCCAGCAATTGCTGGCCGTCGGTTTCCCGGTTCAGGTTGTAATCGCAAACGACAATATCGTATTCCTGGCGCCGGATCAGGCTGATCGCCTCATCCGGGGTTCCCGCCTGTTCCACTACGGGAATGCCGATCTGGCCGAGCTGCGAACGAATGTTCTGGCGCATGCTCGCCATGTCGTCAACCACGAGCGCACGCAGGTTGGCCAGTCGCTGATTGATAATCGTCGCCATAAACAAATGGGTAAAGGAGCGGGCGGCATTATCGCAAAAGCGCCTGGATAAGCATCCCGTTGATTGCTATATGGAAATAAAAATACGCGACAATTTTCCGAAAGGCAATAATGTGCTGCAAAAATGATGCCCTCCGCCTACAATGGCTTCATTGCGTACAAGCAATGCTTCCTGCTCAGGACAGTCATGGCCCATTCAAACGTCAGTCTGCCGGTCACGCCCGATCACCCTTCCGTTCTCGGCATGATCAACCTGGCCCATCGCCGGCTCGAACACCTGCTGTTCAATCTGCAATCCGAACCCGGGGCTGACTGGCAGAGCAATGTGCTCGATGTGGCGCGCGAGCTGATCGCTGCCGCCGACCGCAATCCCGACATCGCATTGGCCTGCATCCTGCTGAACCAGGATGAAGGCGGTTACGCAGTACGCCATTGCCTCGATACCGCGCTGGTCGCGTTGCTGGCGGCGCGCGCGCTGCGGCTGGGGCAGAACGAGATACTGAGCGTGATGGCTGCGGCGCTGACGATGAACGTCGGCATGCTGCAAAACCACGAACAGCTCCAGAGCAGGCTCGGCGCGATTTCGGAGCGCGAGCTGGCAGTCATCCGGGCCCACCCGGAACACGGAGCGGAATTGCTGCGCCAAGCCGGTGTCGACGACCCCGATTGGCTGTCGTACGTGCTGCTTCACCACGAGAACGAGGACGGCAGCGGCTACCCGTTCGGCCGGCGCGGCGTCGACATTCCGCTGGGAGCGAAGATCGTTTCCCTGGCCGATCGCTATTGCGCGCGCGTGTCGACCCGCAGCTACCGCAGGTCTCTGCTGCCGGACGAAGCGCTGCGCGACATCCTGCTGGCCGACCATGCGAGTGTCGATCCCATGCTCACCGCCTGCTTCATCGATGTGCTCGGCGTCTATCCGATTGGCGCCGTGGTCCGGCTCGCCGACCGCACCGTCGGCGTAGTGGCCGGCAGGGGCGAGTATGCTTCCAAACCCTGGGTGCAGGTATTGCTCGGCAGCGATGGCGCGCCGCTGCCGGCGCCGGTCCGGCGCGACAGCGGCAATCCGGCTTACGCGGTGCGCGAAATGATCAGCGCCGAACAGGCCGGAATCCGTTTCCGCATGCATCAGGTGTGGGGCGAAGCGGCGCGCCCCTGAACAATTACTGCCTGCCGGCCGTTCCTTCCTTCTCCTCCTGCTTCGCTTCCCGGCCCGTCCATGCGCGGGCCCGCTTCCCTGTGGAAACGAAAGCACGATATCCGCAAGTAACTTGAAAAAAATGGCAACTTTTTTTCAAGCAGCGATCAAAACGGATTTACGCAATGGAGGTCTCATGCAACGGCGCAAATTCATGCTTGGAACTGCCTCACTGACGGTCGGCGCACTCGCACTGGCCGGCTGCACGACAACCGCAACTACCAGCACCACCACCGATCAGGCGGGCAACACGAGCAAGCGCCGCCATCAGATCGAGACCGGAATCGATCCCACGCTGCAAAGGCTGTACAGCACTGTCCCGGGTTCGCATGAACTGGTCAACAAGGCGGTCGGCGTACTGGTGTTTCCTTCGGTAATCGCAGCCGGCCTCGGTGTCGGCGGCCAATATGGCGAAGGAGGACTGCGGGTACACGACGCTACCGTCGGCTACTACAGCATCGCTTCGGTATCGGTGGGATTGCAAATCGGCGCGCAATCGAAAGCCATCATTTTCCTGTTCATGACGCAGGAAGCGCTCGACAAGTTCCGGCGTTCCCAAGGCTGGGCCGTGGGTGCCGACGCATCGGTGGCCGTCATGCACGTAGGGGCCAACGGCGCGCTCGACGTCACCGCTCCTACCGGTCCGGTGACGGCCTTCGTGCTGACCAACGCCGGTCTGATGGCGAACCTGACGCTTGAAGGCACCAAGGTCACGCGCCTGAACCTGTAGCTGCGGAACTTGCCGCCTGCAGCAGGAAGGCGACAGCCTTCATTGCATCGCCCTCCTCCTTGAGGCGGCGCAAACCTGCCCGGCATGGCATGCCGGTCGTACTGGACTGGTGGGGGCGAGCGATCTAGCCTGAGGAGATTCTCCACGCGAAACGGGTGTCGCCGTTGCGCCCCGACGAAGGAGCTCTCCGGTGATGAGCCTGATCCTGACTTCGCTCGCCTTCAACGCAGGCGGCAGCATGCCGCCCGACTACACCTGCGATGGCACCAACGTGTCGCCGCCGCTATCCTGGTCCGGTGTGCCGCGCGGCACCCGCAGCCTTGCACTGATCGTCGACGATCCCGATGCGCCCGATCCTGCCGCGCCGCAACGCACCTGGACCTGGGTGCATTGGGTGCTCTACAACCTCCCGCCTGCTACCGCCGGCCTGCCGGAAAACCAGAATGCGCATCCGTTGCCGGATGGTGCGCAGACCGGCCTGAACGCTTGGAAACACGCGCGCTATGATGGCCCCTGCCCGCCCGCGGGGCGGCATCGCTATTTCTACAAGCTGTACGCACTTGATACCACCCTGCCCGACCTCGGCCATCCGGACAAGCAGCAACTGGAAAAGGCGATGCGGGGGCATATCCTGGAGCAGGCGGAGCTGGTCGGCACCTATCAGCATTAGAGCCTGTTTAGTATTTATTTGGCAGGTGCGTTCGGGCGAGAAGGGATGCAGTGCAAGGCGCGACGCGCCGCACAGGGTGGTTCCCTGTGCAAGCGCC
>CBIHOK010000147.1:0-9575 GCA_966211575.1 uncultured Noviherbaspirillum sp. | reverse complement strand
GGTTACTTTTCTTGGCGAGACAAGAAAAGTGACCGGCTGCCGGGCCGCCCCCGGCTACTCACCACGAAGCACAAGCCCCCAAAACACCCCGCAAACAAAGCAGCCTCAAAAGCTCACTGCTTCCCTTTGTTATAAACATCAAAGAACACAGCAGCCAGCAACACCAACCCCTTGATCACCTGCTGATAATCGATCCCCACCCCCATGATCGACATACCGTTATTCATCACCCCCATCACCAGCGCCCCGATCACCGCGCCCATCACCTTGCCGACTCCGCCCGACGCCGACGCCCCCCCGATAAAGCAGGCCGCGATCACATCGAGCTCGAAGCCCGCGCCCGCTTTCGGCGTCGCGGTGCTCAGCCGCCCGGCGAAGATCAGCCCGGCAACCGCGGCCAGCACTCCCATGTTGATGAAGGTATAAAACGAAACCCGTTCGGTCTTGATGCCCGACAGCCGCGCCGCCTTTTCATTGCCGCCCACCGCATACACGCGGCGACCGATGGTGGTGCGGTTGGTCACGAAGGTATAGGCAACCATCAGCACGAACATCACCACCAGCACGTTCGGCAATCCCTTGTAGGTCGCCAGCAGGTAGCTGAACAGCAGGATCACGCCCGCGAACACCAGGTTCTTGGCCACGAAGAACGGAAACGGCTCATCTTCCATGTCATGCTTGGCCTGGGCGATGCGTGCGCGCACTTTCACGTACAGCAAGCCCAGCGCCGCCGCCACGCCGACCAGCAGCGAAGTCACGCGCAATCCGCTGGCGCCGAACAGGTCGGGAATGAAGCCCGAGCTCAGATGCTCGAAGCGCGACGGAAACGGCCCGACCGATTGTCCCTGCAGCAGCGCCAGCGTCAAACCCTTGAACACCAGCATGCCGGCCAGCGTGACGATGAACGAAGGCATGCGGAAAAAGGCGACCCAGTAGCCCTGCGCGGCGCCGATCAGCGCGCCGACCGCGAGGCAGATCAGCGTGGCCAGAATGTAATTGACGTTGTAGCGCACCATCAGCACCGCGGCCAGCCCGCCGATGAAGCCGACCACCGAACCGACCGACAAGTCGATGTGACCGGCCACGATCACCAGCAGCATGCCGAGCGCCATGATCACGATATAGCTGTTCTGCATGATCAGGTTGGTCACATTCAGCGGCTGCATCAGGGTGCCGTGCGTGAGCACCTGGAAAAACACCATGATCGCGATCAGCGACAGCAGCATCGCGTATTCGCGCATATTGCTTTTCAGGAAGCCCGCATACTTGTGCGTGCTTTTCGGCTTTGCGGTGTCGATTGCCACCCGTTCGTTCATCGTACTCATTTCAATTGTCTCCGTCCTTCATGATTGCCCGCATGATCCTTTCCTGCGACGCGTCCGCAGCGGCGAGCTCGCTGACGAAAGCGCCTTCGTTCATCACGCAGATCCTGTCGCACATGCCGAGCAGTTCCGGCATTTCGGAGGAAATCATGATGACTCCCTTTCCCTCCGCCGCCAGCCGGTTGATGAGCGTGTAGATCTCGTATTTGGCGCCGACGTCGATGCCGCGCGTGGGTTCGTCCAGGATCAGCACCCTGGGATTGGCGAACAGCCACTTCGCGAGCACCACTTTTTGCTGGTTGCCGCCGGACAGGTTGACCGTCTGCTGGAACACGTCGCGGCAGCGGATGTTCAGCGCGCGCCGGTAGTCGTTCGCGACCGCATGTTCGCGGCCTTCGTCGATGACGGCCGCCTGCGATACGCCGCCCAGGTTGGCGAGCGTGATGTTTTTCTTGATGTCGTCCTGCAGCACCAGGCCGCAGCTCTTGCGGTCCTCGGTGACGTAGGCGATGCCGTGCCGTACCGCTTTCTCTATCGTGTCGAGTTCGACTTCCTTGCCTTCGAGGCGGATCTGCCCGCTGATGCGCTGTCCGTACGCGCGCCCGAAGATGCTCATCGCCAGTTCGGTGCGTCCGGCGCCCATCAGGCCGGCGATGCCGACGATCTCGCCCGCCCTCACGTGCAGGTTCACGTTCTTGATCACCTGCCGGTCCGGATACAGCGGATGATGCACGCTCCAGTTCCTGGCCTCGAACAGCACGTCCCCGATGCACGGCGTGCGCTTCGGATAGCGGTCCGCCATTTCGCGGCCGACCATGTTGCGGATGATGCGGTCTTCGCTGATCTTCTCGGTGCGGCAGTCGATGGTGTCGATGGTGGCGCCGTCGCGCAGCGTGGTGATGGAGTCCGCCACGCGCGAGATCTCGTTGAGCTTGTGCGAAATCAGGATCGAAGTCACGCCCTGTTTCTTCAGTTCCAGCAACAGGTCCAGCAAGGCTTCGCTGTCGCTTTCGTTGAGGCTGGCGGTCGGTTCGTCCAGGATCAGCAGCTTGACTTCCTTCGACAGCGCCTTCGCGATTTCAACCAGCTGCTGCTTGCCCACCCCGAGGTTGGCGATCGGCGTGGTCGGCGCTTCCCGCAGGCCGACCTTGCGCAGCAGCTCCCTGGTGCGCACGTGGCACTGGTTCCAGTCGATGATGCCGGCCTTTGCCTGTTCGTTGCCGAGAAAGATGTTTTCCGCGATCGACAGCAGCGGCACCAGCGCCAGTTCCTGGTGGATGATGATGATGCCGAGCCGTTCGCTGTCGGCGATGTCCCTGAACTGGCGCGTCTCGCCGCCGAAGATGATGTCGCCCGAATAGGAGCCGTGCGGGTAGACCCCGCTCAGCACCTTCATCAGCGTCGATTTGCCGGCGCCGTTCTCGCCGACGATCGCATGGATCTCGCCGGCACGCACCACGAGATTCACGTTGTCCAGGGCGGTCACGCCAGGAAAGGTCTTCCTGATGCGCCGCATTTCCAGGATTGCTTCCACATTTGCACCCGAATATCCGATTCCGTATCAATGAAAAAGCCCCGAGCCGTCGCGGGCTCGGGACAAAGGGGAACGCCTTGGGAATTACTTGATCTGGGCTTCGGTGTAGTAGCCGCTGCCGACCAGCACCTGCTTCCAGTTCGACTTGTCGACGCTGACCGGGTTGAGCAGGTAGGAAGGCACCACCTTGACGCCGTTGTTGTAGGTCTTGGTGTCGTTGATCTCCGGCTTCTTGCCATGCAATATCGCATCCACCATGTTGACCGTGACCCTGGCCAGCTCGCGGGTATCCTTGAACACCGTCTGGCTCTGCTCGCCGCGCAGGATGGATTTGACCGACGGGATTTCCGCGTCCTGTCCGGTCACCACCGGCATCGGCTGGTCGGCGGTGCCGTAGCCCACGCTCTTGAGCGAGGAGATGATGCCGATGCTGAGGCCGTCATACGGCGACAGCACCGCGTCCAGGTGGGCGTTGCCGTAATACGCGCTCAGCAGGTTGTCCATGCGCGCCTGCGCCACCGCGCCATCCCAGCGCAGCGTCGCGATCTTGTCCATGCCGATCTGCTTGCTGCGCACCACCAGCTCGCCCTTGTCGATGTAGGGCTTGAGCACCGACATCGCGCCGTTGTAGAAGAAGTAGGCGTTGTTGTCGTCCGGCGAACCGCCGAACAGCTCGATGTTGTACGGACCCTTGGTGGTCTTGAGCTTGAGCGCCTTTTCGATATAGCCGGCTTGCAGCACGCCGACCTTGAAATTGTCGAAGGTGGTGTAGTAATCGACGTTCTTCGAACCGCGGATCAGGCGGTCGTAGGCGATGACCTTGATGCCCTTGTCGGCCGCTTTCTGCAGCACGTTGGTAAGCGTGGTGCCGTCGATGGCCGCAATCACCAGCACCTTCACGTTCTTGGTGATCATGTTCTCGATCTGCGCCAGCTGGTTCGGAATGTCGTCTTCCGCATATTGCAGATCGGTGGAGTAGCCCTTGTTCTCGAAGGTTTTCACCATGTTGCTGCCGTCGGCGATCCAGCGTGCCGACGACTTGGTCGGCATCGAAATGCCGATCGTTCCCTTGTCCTGCGCGCCGGCGCCGGGTGCCGCGCCGATCAGGCCGGCCAGCGCCAGCGCCGCCGCCAAACCGTTCAATGCCTTGACTACCGCTCTTCTTTTCACTTTCGTCTCCTCTTGGTGGATTGCTTGGATTCGCCTGACTGCCGGCGGCGCCCGGGTGTGGATTCCGCAGCAGACTTATGCGGACCCCGGCCGTCTTTGCGGCGCCGGTTTGGTTGGAAGGACTATAGAGAGTTTCGCAATCGCTATCCAATGAGTAATTTTTTGATATCGATGCCGTTTTCGATATCAAAAGCGGCGTTTACATGAACTGCCCGCCGCCCTTGAACGCAAAACGCATTTCGATCGGGACATTTTAAATGTCATTCGTTATCGGCAGCTGTCTTTCCATATCAAATCGAATATCAAGCGTCTCAAAAAAGTCATTGGAAACATATTTGCGCCGTCCTTAATATTCCTGCAGCGTTTTTACGCGGTGCCGCAGCGTGCGTGTTGCACAGGGCCGGCTCCGCTCCGTCCGCCGCGCGCGTCTCCGCACGCCGCATTTTTAGGAATCACTCATGTCAGGCAAGAAAAAAAATCCGCTTCGATCAGCCGAATGGTTCGGCAGCGCCGACAAGAACGGCTTCATGTATCGCAGCTGGATGAAGAACCAGGGCATCCCCGATCATGAATTCCAGGGCAAACCCATCATCGGCATCTGCAACACCTGGTCCGAACTGACGCCGTGCAATGCGCACTTCCGCAAGATCGCCGAACACGTCAAGCGCGGCGTGCTGGAGGCGGGCGGCTTTCCGGTAGAGTTCCCGGTGTTTTCCAACGGCGAATCGAACCTGCGGCCGACCGCGATGCTGACCCGCAACCTGGCCAGCATGGACGTGGAGGAATCGATCCGCGGCAATCCAGTCGATGCGGTGGTGCTGCTGGTCGGCTGCGACAAGACCACGCCGGCGCTGCTGATGGGCGCCGCCAGCTGCGACGTGCCGGCGATCGTGGTGACCGGCGGGCCGATGTTGAACGGCAAGCACGAGGGACGCGACATCGGTTCCGGCACCGCGGTCTGGCAATTGCACGAAGCGATGAAGGCCGGCGAAATCACGCTGCACCAGTTCATGGCGGCGGAGGGCGGAATGTCGCGCTCGGCCGGCACCTGCAACACGATGGGCACCGCATCCACCATGGCCTGCATGGCCGAGGCGCTCGGCACCTCGCTGCCGCACAACGCGGCGATTCCGGCGGTGGATGCGCGCCGCTATGCGCTGGCGCACCTGTCCGGCATGCGCATCGTCGAGATGGTGCACGAAGACCTGCGGCTGTCGAAGGTCCTGACGCGCGAAGCGTTCGAAAACGCGATCCGCGTGAACGCCGCGATCGGCGGCTCCACCAACGCGGTGATCCATCTGAAGGCGATCGCCGGCCGCATCGGCGTGCCGCTCGAACTGGAAGACTGGAGCCGCATCGGCAAGGGTGTGCCGACGCTGGTCGACCTGATGCCGTCCGGGCGCTTCCTGATGGAAGAGTTCTACTATGCGGGCGGCTTGCCCGGCGTGCTGCGCCGGCTCGGCGAGGCCGGCCTGCTGCCGCACAAGGATGCGCTCACCGTGAATGGCAAGAGCCTGTGGGAAAACAACCGCGAGGCGCCGATCTACAACGACGAGGTGATCCGGCCGCTGGAGCGTCCGCTGGTCGATGACGGCGGCATCTGCATCCTGCGCGGCAATCTGGCGCCGCGCGGCGCGGTGCTCAAGCCGTCGGCGGCCTCGCCGCAGCTGATGCAGCACCGCGGGCGCGCGGTGGTGTTCGAGAATTTCGAGCATTACAAGGAACGCATCAACGATCCGGCGCTGGAAGTCGACGCCGATTCGGTGCTGGTGATGAAGAATTGCGGCCCCAAGGGTTACCCCGGCATGGCCGAGGTGGGCAACATGGGCTTGCCGCCGAAGCTGCTGGCGCAGGGTATCAAGGACATGGTACGCATCTCGGATGCGCGCATGAGCGGCACCGCCTACGGCACCGTGGTGCTGCATGTGGCGCCGGAGGCGGCGGCCGGCGGTCCGCTGGCGATCGTGCGCGACGGCGACTGGATCGAACTCGACTGCGCCCGCGGCCGTCTGCATCTCGACGTGGCCGACCACGAGATCGCCGCGCGCCGCGAGACGCTTGCCGCCGGCCCCGCGCCCGCCTTCCAGGGCGGCTACCAGCAGCTGTACATCGACCACGTGCTGCAGGCGGACGAAGGCTGCGACTTCGATTTCCTGCTCGGTTGCCGCGGCTCCGCGGTGCCGCGCCACTCCCACTGAACACAACAGGAATCCATCATGCTGCTGCTGCAATTTGAAGAACAGGGACAACGGCGGGTCGGCATCCTCGACGGCGCCAACGAGCAGGTCCGGGTCGTCGACGGCGTCGCCTCCACTTACGAGCTGGCGCAACGCGCAATCGCCGGCGGCCGCTCGCTGGCCGAGCTGGCTGCCGCAGCGGCCGGCGCGCGCACCGTCGCTTACGCGGAACTGGCGGAAAGCGGCTGCCTGCGCGCCCCGCTCGATCATCCCGATCCCGCTCATTGCTTCGTCACCGGCACCGGCCTCACCCACCTGGGCAGCGCCGATACGCGCGACAGCATGCATCGCAAGATCGGCGGCCCGGAAGAGGCGCTGAGCGACAGCATGAAGATGTTCCGTCTCGGCGTCGAAGGCGGCAAGCCGCGCGACGGCCGCCCCGGCGTGCAGCCGGAATGGTTCTACAAGGGCGACGGCTCGATCGTCAGCGCGCCGGAACAGCCGCTGGCGATGCCGGCGTTCGCGCTGGACGGCGGCGAGGAACCGGAGATCGCCGGGCTCTACGTGATCGCCGCCGACGGCACGCCTTGCCGCCTCGGCTATGCACTGGCCAACGAGTTTTCCGACCACGTGACCGAGCGCCAGAATTACCTGTATCTCGCGCATTCCAAGCTGCGCATGTGCGCGGTCGGCCCGGCGCTGCTGCTGGGCGAATTGCCGCGCCACGTGGAAGGGCGCTCCCGCATCGTCGCCGCCGACGGCCGCGTGCGCTGGCAAAAGCCGTTCGTCAGCGGCGAGGAAAACATGTCGCATACGCTGGCGAACCTCGAGCACCATCATTTCAAGTACCCGCTGTTCTGCCGCCCCGGCGACGTGCACATCCATTTTTTCGGCACCGCCACGCTGAGCTTTGCCGACGGCATCCAGGTCCGGCCGGGCGAGCGCTTCGAGATCGAGGCGGAGGCGTTCGGGCCGCCGCTGCGCAACCGGCTGGCGCTGGACGAGCGCGCTTGCCCCGCGGTGAGGGCGCTATGACGGAAACGGCAGTGGCAATCACAGGAGAGACGCTGATCGGCGCTGCGCAAGTGATGGGGCAGGGCTTGCCGTTCCGCGCGGTGAACCCGGCGCGCGGCGGCGAACTGGAGCCGCCGTTCCATTCGGCCACCGAATCCGAGGTCGCGCAGGCGTGCACGCTGGCGGAAGCGGCGTTCGACAGCTACCGGCACACCACGCCGGCGCAGCGCGCCGCGCTGCTGGAAGCGATCGCCGCCAACATCCTCGCCATCGGCGAGCTGCTGATCGGCCGTGCCGAGGCGGAGACCGGATTGCCGCGCGGCCGCCTCGAAGGCGAGCGCGCGCGCACCGTCAACCAGTTGCGCATGTTCGCCGCCCACCTGCAGGACGGCGCCTGGATGGACGCGCGTATCGATGGCGCGTTGCCGGAGCGGCAGCCGCTGCCGCGGCCGGACTTGCGCATGTGGTCGATCCCGGTGGGCCCGGTCGCGGTGTTCGGCGCCAGCAATTTTCCGCTCGCGTTTTCGGTGGCCGGCGGCGATACCGCGTCGGCGCTGGCCGCCGGTTGCCCGGTGATCGTGAAGGGGCATCCGGCCCATCCCGGCACCGGCGAGCTGGTGGCGCGCGCGGTGCAGAAGGCGGTCGCCGATTGCCGGCTGCCGGCCGGCGTGTTTTCCTTCCTGCCGGGGAACGGGAATGAACTGGGCGGTGCGCTGGTGCGCCATCCGGCGGTACAGGCGGTCGGCTTCACCGGCTCGCGCAGCGGTGGCCTGGCGCTTGCCGCGATCGCCGCGTCGCGGCCGCAGCCGATTCCCGTATATGCCGAAATGAGCAGCATCAATCCGATGTTCGTGTTGCCGGCGGCGCTGGCCGCGCGCGGCGGCGCGATCGCCGGCGGCTACGTGCAGTCGCTGGTGCTGGGCGCCGGCCAGTTCTGCACCAACCCCGGCATCGTGCTCGGGCTCGCCGGCTCCGGCTTCGAGCGCTTCTGCATGGCGGCCGCCGCGCTGCTGCGCGAGACCGCGCCGATGACCATGCTGTCGCCGGCCATCCACGGCGCCTACCAGCGCGGCGTCGCGCGCCTGGAGCGGCATGCGCGGACGGTGCTGCTGGCGCGCGGAAAAACCGGGGGCGGCGCCTGCGAAGCGGCGGCCGCCCTGTATTCGGTCGACGCGCGCGCGCTGCTCGCCGACGCTTCGCTGTCGGAAGAAGTGTTCGGCCCGGCGGGCCTGCTGGTTTCCTGCCGCGATCCGGGCGACATGCTGGCAGTGGCGGCCCAACTGGAGGGCCAGCTGACGGCCACGCTGCAGATGGACGATGCCGATACCGATCTCGCGCATCGCCTGCTTCCGGTACTGGAGCGCAAGGCCGGCCGCATCCTCGCGAACGGCTTTCCCACCGGGGTCGAGGTGGCGGACGCGATGGTGCACGGCGGCCCTTTTCCCGCCACCTCCGACGGCCGCAGCACCTCGGTCGGGACTGCCGCGATCGGGCGCTTCCTGCGCCCGGTCTGTTACCAGAACCTTCCGCAATCCTTGCTGCCGCTCGCATTGCGCGACGGCAATCCCCTGCACATCTGGCGTCGCTTCAACGGCGAACTCGCCCGGTGACGCGCGCGAGCCGGGGCCGTTCGGCATTCGCGTCAACACGGTGACCGAGCGCCAGGTCGCGCTTTGACTGGACGCGGACGGCGAAGACGAGATCAGGCGCATGCCTGTGCGGCCCGCCGCTGCCTTCGGATAAATACCTCGTCGACGCCGGCCGGATCTGAGTCGGCTGCTCAGCCCGGCGCCGCGGCCGGCTCCGAAGAATACAGCTCGCCCGCGACGCGGCGGATCTCGTCCATCAGGATCTTCGCGCCGGGCGGCAGCAGCTGCCCGGTTTTCGTGATGATGCCGAAGGTATCCATGGTGCACGGAATGTCGATCGGCAGCACGCTCAGCATGTTGAAACGCGCGCAATAGCCGGCGACTTCGCGCGGCATCACGTGCAGGAAATCGGATTGCTGCAGCAGGCTGGTGACCACCAGCACGGAGGTGGTATCGATCACGTTGACCGGTGGCCGCAGGCCGACCCGGCGGAACATGATTTCGAAACGATGGCGCAGGATGCTGCCCTGCGGCGGCAGGATCCAGCCGCGGTCCGCCAGGTCGGCCAGCGTCAGTTCCGGCTTGGCCAGCAGCGGGTGGCCCTGGCGCACCACCGCGCACACCGGCTCGCCCGACAATTCCTCGAACTGCAGGTTGGCGCGATCCTCGCCGTCGAGGATGCGCGCGACCATGAAATCCAGCTTGCCCTGCTGCAGCCGGTCCAGCAGCACATTGCTCGATTCCATGTGCACGCCAATGCGCAGCATCG
>CBIHOK010000146.1:0-9755 GCA_966211575.1 uncultured Noviherbaspirillum sp. | reverse complement strand
ATCTCACTCTCCCGCCGCGGCCGGCTCCCGCCTCAGCAGATGCAGCTGCTGTGCGCTGAATTCGCGGTACTGGCGCTGCCATTCGGACGGCTGCGACACCGGCATCACCTGCACCGCCGTCACCTTGTATTCCGGGCAATTGGTGGCCCAGTCCGAATTGTCGGTGGTGATCACGTTGGCGCCGGATTCGGGGAAATGGAAGGTGGTGTAGACCACGCCTGGCTGCACGTTCTCGGTGACGGTCGCGCGCATCACGGTCTGCCCGGCGCGCGATTCGATGCCGACCCAGTCGCCATCGCGGATGCCGCGTTCCTGCGCATCGTGCGGATGGATCTCGAGCCGATCCTCGCTGTGCCAGTGCACGTTTTCGGTGCGCCGGGTCTGCGCGCCGACGTTGTACTGCGACAGGATGCGCCCGGTAGTGAGCAGCAGCGGGAAACGGCGCGTGACCTTTTCATCGGTGGCGATGTACTGGGTATTGATGAAGCGCCCCTTGCCGCGCACGAAGCGGCCGACGTGCATGATCGGCGTGCCGTCCGGCGCCTCCTCGTTGCACGGCCACTGCACGCTGCCCAGGCGGTCGATCTTTTCATAGGTGACGCCGCGGAAGGTCGGCGTCAGCGCCGCGATCTCGTCCATGATTTCCGACGGATGCGCATAGTGCATCGGATAACCGAGCGCATTCGACAACGCGACCGTCACTTCCCAGTCCGACTTGCCGGACAGCGGAGGCATCACCTTGCGCACGCGCGAGACGCGGCGCTCGGCGTTGGTGAAGGTGCCGTCCTTTTCGAGGAAAGAAGAGCCGGGCAGGAACACGTGCGCGTATTTCGCGGTTTCGTTCATGAAGATGTCCTGCACCACGATGCATTCCATCGATGCCAGCGCACGCGCCACGTGCTGGGTGTTCGGGTCCGACTGCACGATGTCCTCGCCCTGGCAATACAGCCCCTTGAAGCTGCCGTCGAGCGCGGCATCGAACATGTTCGGAATCCGCAGCCCCGGCTCGGGGTCGAGCGTGACACCCCACACCTGTTCGAACGAGGCGCGCACGGTGCTGTCGGAGATGTGGCGGTAGCCGGGCAGTTCGTGCGGGAACGATCCCATGTCGCACGAGCCCTGCACATTGTTCTGGCCGCGCATCGGATTGACGCCCACGCCTTCGCGGCCGACGTTGCCGGTGGCCATCGCGAGGTTCGCAATGCCGATCACCGCGGTCGAGCCCTGCGCGTGCTCGGTCACGCCCAGGCCGTAGTAGATCGCCGCGTTGCCGCCGGTCGCGAACAGCCGCGCCGCGCCGCGGATCATCTCGGCCGGCACGCCGGTGATGGGCGCCATCGCTTCCGGCGAGTTGTCGGGCCGCGACACGAATTCCTTCCAGTCCTGGAACGATTGCCGGTCGCAGCGTTCGGCGATGTATTTCTCGTCATGCAGGCCTTCGGTGACGATCACGTGCGCCAGCGCGCTGATCAGCGCGACGTTGGTGCCGGGCAGCAGCTTCAGGTGATAATCGGCCTGGATATGCGGCGCCTTCACCAGTTCGGTGGTGCGCGGATCGACCACGATCAGCTTTGCGCCCTGGCGCAGCCGGCGCTTCATCTGCGAGGCGAACACCGGATGGGCGGCGGCCGGATTGGCGCCGATGATCATGATCACGTCCGACTTCATCACCGAGTCGAAGGTCTGGGTGCCGGCCGACTCGCCCAGCGTCTGCTTCAGTCCGTAACCGGTCGGCGAATGGCAGACGCGCGCGCAGGTGTCGACGTTGTTGTTGCCGAACGCGGCGCGCACCAGTTTCTGCACCAGGTAGGTTTCCTCGTTGGTGCAGCGCGACGAGGTAATGCCGCCGATCGCATCCTTGCCGTACTTTGCCTGGATGCGCTTGAACTCGCCGACCGCGTAGCCGATCGCTTCTTCCCACGACACTTCGCGCCACGGGTCGTTGATGCTGGCGCGGATCATCGGCTTCGTGATGCGGTCCTTGTGCGTCGCATAGCCCCAGGCGAAACGTCCCTTCACGCAGGAATGGCCGTGGTTCGCGCCGCCATCCTTGTACGGCACCATGCGCACCACTTCGTTGCCCTTCATCTCGGCCTTGAATGCGCAGCCGACGCCGCAGTACGCGCAGGTGGTCAGCACACTGTGCTCGGCCTGGCCCTTTTCGATCACCGACTTCTCGGTCAGTGTCGCGGTCGGGCAGGCCTGCACGCAGGCGCCGCACGAAACGCATTCGGATTCCATGAACGGCTGGCTCTGGCTGGCCGCCACCCGCGAGCCGAAGCCGCGCCCCTCGATGGTCAGCGCGAAGGTGCCCTGGGTCTCTTCGCAGGCGCGCACGCAGCGGCTGCAGACGATGCACTTCGATGCATCGTAGGTGAAGTAAGGGTTCGACTCGTCCTTGGGATCGGCCAGGTGGTTGTCGCCGTCGTAGCCGTAGCGCACTTCGCGCAGGCCGACCACGCCGGCCATGTCCTGCAGTTCGCAATTGCCGTTGGTCGGGCAGGTCAGGCAATCGAGCGGATGGTCGGAGATGTACAGCTCCATCATCCCGCGCCGCAGTTCGGCCAGCTTGGGCGACTGCGTCTTCACCTTCATCCCGGCTTCGCAGGGCGTGGTGCAGGATGCCGGATATCCCTTGCGGCCTTCGATCTCGACCAGGCACAGCCGGCACGAGCCGAACGCTTCCAGGCTGTCGGTCGCGCATAGCTTGGGCACATTGACGCCGGACTCGGCCGCCGCCCGCATCAGCGAGGTGCCGGCCGGCACCGTGACGGCGACGCCGTCGATTTCGAGCGTGACGGTGTTTTCCGATACGCGCGCCGGCGTACCGAAATCGGGTTCATTGAGCTGGTTCATTTTCGTCCTTCAGGCTGCCCGGGTCTTTTCCATCCCGAAATCCTCGGGGAAATGATTCATCGCCGACAGCACCGGGTACGGCGTCATGCCGCCCATTGCGCAGAGCGAGCCATTGAGCATCAGGTCGCACAGGTCGCGCACCAGTTTCACCTGGCGTGGCCGGTCGCGGCCTTCGATGATCTTGTCCATCGCTTCCACGCCGCGGGTCGAACCGATCCGGCACGGCGTGCATTTGCCGCAGGATTCGACCGCGCAGAAGTGCATCGCATAGCGTGCCTGGCGCGCCATGTCGACGCTGTCGTCGAACACCACGATGCCGCCGTGGCCGAGCGCGCCGCCGAGCGCGGCCAGCGCTTCGTAGTCGAGCGGCGTGTCGAACAGCGCTTCCGGCAGGTAGGCGCCGAGCGGTCCGCCCACCTGCACCGCGCGGATCGGCCGGCCGCTGGCGCTGCCGCCGCCGAAGTCGTACAGCATCTCGCGCAGCGTGACGCCGAACGCTTTTTCCACCAGGCCGCCGTGCCGGATGTTGCCGGCCAGCTGGAGCGGCAGCGTGCCGCGCGAACGGCCCATTCCGTAGTCGCGATAGAACGCGGCGCCGCGCGCCAGAATCAGCGGTACCGCAGCCAGCGAGATCACGTTGTTGATCACAGTCGGCGCGCCGAACAGGCCGGCGACCGCCGGCAGCGGCGGTTTCGCGCGCACGATGCCGCGCCTGCCCTCCAGGCTTTCGAGCAGCGCCGTTTCTTCGCCGCACACATAGGAGCCGGCGCCGACCCGCACTTCGAGCTCGAAGCGGCGGCCGCTGCCGAGCACGCTGTCGCCGAGATAGCCGTTGCCGCGCGCGCATGCGATCGCCTGCTCCAGCGCCGCAATCGCATGCGGATATTCGGAGCGCACGTAGATGTAGCCCTGGGTCGCGCCCACCGCGAGACCGGCGATCGTCATGCCTTCGATCAGCATGAACGGATCGTCTTCCATCACCATGCGGTCGGAAAACGTGCCGGAATCGCCTTCGTCGGCATTGCAGACGACGTACTTTTGCGGCGCCGGCGTGGCGAGCACGGTCTTCCACTTGATGCCGGTCGGGAAGGCGGCGCCGCCGCGTCCGCGCAGGCCCGAGTCGGTCACCTGCTGCACGGTTTGCTCGGGCGTCATCGCCAGCGCCTTGCGCAGGCCCGCATAACCTTCGTGCTCCAGGTAATCGTCGAGCGACAGCGGATCGGTGACGCCGACGCGCGCGAAGGTCAGGCGCTCCTGCTTCTTCAGGTAGGGAATCTCGTCGGTCTTGCCCAGCGCCAGCCGATGCGCACAGCCTTCGTGGAAACCGGCCGCGAACAGGTCCGGCACATGCTCGGCCGTGACCGGGCCGTAAGCGACGCGGCCGCCTGGGGTCGCGACTTCGACCAGCGGTTCCAGCCAGAACATGCCGCGCGAGCCGTTGCGCACGATGCGGACATCGAGGCCGCGCAACCGGGCATGCTGTTCGATCGCCGCCGCCACCTGGTCGGCGCCGAGCGCCAGTGCGGTGGAATCGCGCGGCACGTAGATCGTGGTGCTCATCGCGCCCCCCGTTTCGTCTGCAGCAGCGTATCGAATCGGTCCGGCGTCACGCGTGCATGCAGCTCGTTGTCGATCGTCAGCGCCGGTCCGCACGCGCACTGCCCGAGGCAATACACCGGCTCCAGCGTGAATTCGCCGTCCGCCGTGGTCTGCCCGAAGTCACAGCCGAGCGCGGTGCGCGCATGCAGCGCCAGCTTCTCGGCGCCGACCGACTGGCAGGCTTCGGCACGGCACAGTTGCAGTACGTGGCGCCCCGCCGGCTGGCGCCGGAAATGATGGTAATAGGTGATCACGCCGTGCACTTCGGCACGCGACACGTTCAGCTGGTCGGCCACCAGCGCGACCGCCTGGTCCGGTATGTAGCCGAACGCGTGCTGGAGCGCATGCAGTACCGGCAGCATCGCGCCAGGCAACGCGCGGCGCTCCGCGATAATGGCGCCGGCAGCGACGGCATCGTAGGGTTTGTGGGTAGTCATGCAAAAAGGTCCTGCCTGTGCTTTCGAGTCCGGGAACGGGAAACAATTCCGCTGTTGCGCGGGAGACGGGGCACACGCCGGAGTGCGCCGCCGTCTCCCGGGTATTACTTGAACAGCACCGCCGCCTTCTGCAGCGCGATCGAGACGCCGATCAGGAACGGGATGCCGACCGCCAGCCAGGCCACCACGCCGACTGCGCCGAAACCGCCGCGCGCCGCCGCTTCCGCACCGCCGACCGGTCCGGACTGGGTCTCGTGCTGCAAGGCCCGTTCGCGCGCCAGTTCCTGTTCAGTCATGTGGTTGTCGCGATGGACCGGCTTCACCAGCAGGTTGCAGATCAGGCCGAGCAGCAGCAAGCCCGCCAGGATGTAGAGCGTGCGGTCATAGACCAGCGTATGCGGCACGCCGGCCTTGATCTGCGCTTCGCGCAGGTTGGCAATCAGCATCGGCCCGAAGATGCCGGCAGCCGACCAGGCGGTCAGCAGACGGCCGTGGATGGCGCCGACCATCTGGGTGCCGAACATGTCGGCCAGGTAGGCCGGCACGGTCGAGAAGCCGCCGCCGTACATCGAGAGAATCACGCATACCACGATCACGAACAGGCCTGCCGTACCCATGTGGCCGAGCGTCGGCATCAGGCAATACAGCGCAATGCCGAGCACGAAGAAGGTGTAGTAGGTGTTCTTGCGGCCGATGATGTCGGACACCGATGCCCAGAAGAACCGGCCGAGGCTGTTGAACAGGCTGATCAGGCCGACCAGCCCGGCCGCCGCCGCAACGATTGCGGCTTTCTGTTCCGGCGTGATCGTGGTGGCGCTGTCGACGCCGATCAGGCGCGCGCCGAACACATCCTGCAGCATCGGCGAAGCCATCGCGATCACGCCGATGCCGGCGGTCACGTTCAGGCACAGCACCGCCCAGATCAGCCAGAACTGCGGCGTCTTCCATGCCTTGTCCAGGTGCACGTGGTTGCCGGTGATCATCGCCTTGCCGCTGTTGGCCGGCGCGCTCCAGCCCTGCGGCTTCCAACCGTTGGGCGCGACGCGGAAGCCGAACGCTCCGAGCGACATCACGACGAAATACAGGATACCCATCGTGATCAGCGTGGAAGCGACGCCGGTGCCGCCGCCGGCGCTGTAATGCTTCATCAGCGCCACCGCGATCGGCGCACCGATCATCGCGCCGCCGCCGTAGCCCATGATCGCCATGCCGGTCGCCATGCCGCGCCGGTCCGGGAACCACTTGATCAGCGTCGATACCGGGGTGATGTAGCCCAGCCCCTGGCCGACGCCGCCGAGTATCCCGCAGCCCAGCCACACCAGCCACAACTGGTGCATCGACACGCCGATGCCGCCGAGCACCAGGCCGCCGCCCCAGCACAGCGCGGCGATGAAGCCGGCCTTGCGCGGACCCGCGTGTTCCAGCCAGCCGCCCCACAATGCGGCGGCGATCCCGAGCATCACGATGAACAGCGTGAAGGTCAGGCTGACCGCCGGCACCGTCCAGTTGCACTGGGTGGTGAACATCTCCTGCAGGAACGACTGGTTGGCGCAGGCAGCCGGGTTGGCGTTGGCAAGTTGCCGCGTCATCGGCAACCAGAACACGCTGAAGCCGTAGGCCATGCCGATGCAGAGATGGATTGCGAGTGCGGCCGGCGGAACCAGCCAGCGGTTGAAACTGCTTCCTGCGACCGTGCGTTCCCGGGAAAGCAGGCCGCCGTTACTACCGCCGGCGATGCCCCGATCGGTGCCCAACGTATCAGTTGATGCCATGTGTCTCCTCCTTTTTTGTGCTGCGGGATGAACTGCCTCTATATGCTCATTTTGCCCCTATGGCGCTTTGCTCTTGCTGGCAATGACGCGAACATACCACCGAACGCCCGTACGAAAAATAGGTTATTTTTTGCATAATTTCCTTCCATAAATTCGCCGGGGAGTGCAGCGCCATGTTCCACGTGATCATCAACCCGCACTGGGAAATCAGCCGCGACAGCGCAATTCCTCTCGATACGGCGGTGCTGCTGAAGCTGCTGCTGTCGGTGCAGGAAACCGGCTCTATTGCGCAGGCCGCGCAATCGGTCGGGCTGTCCTACCGCTATGCGTGGGGCCTGCTGCACGACGCGGAAAAGCTGTTCGGCACTCCGCTGATCCATAGCGACCGCGGGCGCGGAACCGGCCTCACGCCGCTGGCCGAGAAGCTGATCTGGGCCGACCGCCGCATCAGCGCGCGCCTGTCGCCGCTGCTGGAGAGTCTGGCCTCGGAACTGGAAGCCGAGTTGATGAAAACGGTGGTGGCGAAGCAGAAAGCGGTGCGCCTGGATGCCAGCCACGGCTTTGCGGTGGCCACGCTGCTGCGTCATATCAATGCCGCGCGCATCCCGATCGAACTGCGCTATCGCAACAGCACCGATGCGGTGGCGGCACTGTCGCGCAACGAATGCGACTTCGCAGGCTTTCACGTGCCGGTGGGCGAGTTCGAGGCAGCCTCGGTGAAGCAGTATGCGCGCTGGCTCGATGCGCGCCAGCACTGCCTGATCCACGTGGCGCTGCGCGATATCGGCTTCTTTGTCGCACCCGGCAATCCGAAACGGATCCTGGCGCTGCAGGACCTGGTGCGGCCCGATGTGCATTTCGTGAACCGGCAGGCGGGTTCCGGCACCCGCATGATGATGGAGTTGATGCTGGCCAGCGCCGGCATTTCAAGCGGCGACGTGAACGGCTTCGAAAGTGCCGAGCTCACGCATGCGGCAGTGGCCGCATATATCGCGAGCGGCATGGGCGATGTCGGCGTCGGCGTGCAGGCCGCGGCGCAGCACTTCGGCCTCGATTTCATCCCGCTGGTGCGGGAACGCTATTTCTTCGCGCTGCGGCACGACGCGATAGAAGAAGCACATGTTCGCGAAGTCATCGACATCCTGCAGTCGGCGCCATTCGGAGCCGAAGTGGACAAGCTGCCCGGTTACCACTCCAGCGAGACCGGGCGCATCCTGTCGCTGGAGCAGGCGTTCGGCGATAAAGGCTGGAAGAGGGCGTGAAGCGGAAGGCGTTGGAGGGTGGTCTATGGCGCCGCCTCGAGGGCATCGGCCAGCAACGCTGCCCATGCGCCGCAGCCGCTCGCGGAAGGATGATAACCGTCGACTGCCATCATGCCGGCCGCCGCGGGATCGAGCGCCAACGGTATGTACCGCACCCGAGGCAGCGCTGCGGCGAGCAGACGCGTGCGCCGGTCGAGTTCGGCCGCCTTCAGGCCGAGTATCCAGCGCAGCGGATGCGGCAGCGACCGGAAACGGCCAATCGGCGGTACGCCGGACAGCAGGATGCAGCGCGGCGCGCAGCGTCGTTCGAGCAAGTCGAGGATCGCTGCCAGATCACGCTGCCAGCACGCGGCCGGGCGAAATCCGGTAGTGTCGTTGACGCCGAACGCAACCAGCGCCAGGTCTACCGGAACGGCCGGAATCGCGGGCAATACCGATTCCAGCGCCTGAACAGCTGTCACTCCGTTTTTTCCGTGCGCACGCCACTGCACCGGGCGCCGGTTTCGTATCGAAACGATTTGCGCGAGTTGACCGGTGATCGCCTCGCGGTGGCTGTGCACGCCCACCCCGGCCACCGGCGACTCGCCGACCGCGAGCAGCGTCAACGGCGCCCCGGGGAAGCCAGGATTCGCCATGCCGCTGCAGGGGCCGTCTGCCTCCGGCAGACGCGGAATGGCACGGCGCGCGCGCCTGCCCTGCGCGATCAGCAACGGCAGCAAGGGCGCTGCCAGCAACTCCGGAAGGTAGCTCCGCATGGGGGTGCCGGGATTAGCGCGTGTCGTCGAGACGGTTTGCGGGTCGGGATAATCGAGCGTGTTCGATCTCCAGGCAGCGGTCCATCACGACGTCCAGACCGGCACGGCGCGCCGCGTCGGCGGCTGCCTGGTTGACAATGCCGAGCTGCATCCAGAGGCACCGGGCGCCGATTGCAATCGCCTCGTCCGCCACCGGCCCGATATGCTCAGGCCGGCGGAAACAGTCGACCAGGTCGATCGCCACGCCCTCGTCGTTCAGGGCGGCGCTGGCGAGGGTCAGGGTGGGATAGCAATGTTGCCCCAGGATGTGAGTGCCCGCATACATCGGATTGACCGGGACCACGCGATAGCCGTGCGCCTGCAGGTAGCGGGCGACCTGGTAGCTGGGCCGCTCCGGTCGGGCCGACAAGCCGACCACGGCAATGGTGCGGCTGGCGGCAAGCAGGCGGCGGATGTCATCATCATTCGAAACCATCGGAATCGCTCCAGCGAGAATAAGTGGCAAGAGGCGGCAAGAACAAGCGCTAACCGTTCGGCCGGACCCGGGCGCCAAAAGCCGGCCAGGATGCGGAAATGATACCGGCAAAAAAAAGAGGCAGCCGAAGCTGCCTCTCCATTCTAGTTCTAGCGTCGGTGCTGTTCAGCGTTTTTGACGCAGCTTCTGGATCGCGGCCAATTGCGCGACGGCGGCGGCCAGTTCGGCCTGCGCCTTGGCGTAATCGATCGTCGAATCCTTGTTCGCCAACGCTTCTTCCGCCAGTTTCTTCGCTTCGGCAGCCTTCGCCTCGTCCAGGTCGTGGCCGCGGATCGCGGTATCGGCCAGCACGGTAACGTTGTCCGGTTGCACTTCCAGGATGCCGCCGGCGACGAAGACGAACTCCTCGTCGGCCTGGCCCGGCACCTTGATGCGCACCGCACCCGGCTTGATGCGCGTGATCAGCGGGATGTGCTTCGGGTAGATACCCAGCTCGCCCGCTTCACCCGGCAACGCGACGAATTCGGCTTCGCCGGCGAAGATCTCTTCTTCGGCGGAGACGACGTCTACGTGGATAGTGTGTGCCATGTTGGAACCTT
>CBIHOK010000145.1:0-9861 GCA_966211575.1 uncultured Noviherbaspirillum sp. | reverse complement strand
GCGAAATTCTCTTCGGGTACCGGGGTCGATACCGTCTGTATCGCGGCAATCCTCGTGTTGTCCGTCATCCGATCATCCTCCATCCTTGGCCGCGCTGTCGGCCGCATTGTTCGCCGGGGCCGCCACCGGGCGCGGCAGGCGCTTGACCACCGGATCCTTCCACGGCCCGGTCACCCGGTACTCGAAAGTGAAAGCCTTCATCAGCGGGTCGCGCAGGAACAACTGAGCAAGAAAGGTGCCGACGCCGATCACCGGATTGACCGCCAGTCCGTACACCACCGAGGCTGCGCCGACGTTGATCTCGGGTATCACCACCACGTGCAGATCCTGCTCTTCCTTCGCAATGTCGGCGCTGCCGTCGATCAGCGCGGTGGCAGCGACACCCCGCATCTTGAAATTGTCGGTCTTCGCGACCCCTTGCGCAATGGTGGCGGTGGCACTGACGTTGTCGAACGCAAAGCCTTCCGAGAACACGTCGCGGAAATCGAGCACGAGGCGGCGCGGCAGCGACTGCAGGCTGAGCACGCCGAGCAGCTTGGCCGCGCTCGGATCGACCTTCAGGAACTGGCCGGAAGCGATGTTGAGGCTGAACTGGCCGGACAGGCTGGGAATGTCGATCGAAAACGGCAAGCCGTTCCAGCTGATTTCCCCCTGCATGCGCCCTTTGCCGCCGCGCAGCACGTTGGCGAAGCCGAACCGGTCGAGCAGGCGCCCGGCATCGGCGATATCGAGCGTATAGGTGAGGCTGGACAGGTTGCCGCCATCGCGGCTGATCCATTTGCCGGTGCCGTGCAGCTCGGCATCCGGATTGACGATGGAGAGTTTGCTGATGCGCCATTCGCGCCCGGAAAAGCCGTGCGCATTGTGCGCAATCAGGTCGAGCCGGCCGAACTTCTTGCCGAACAGCTGGAAATCCTCGGCCACGATGTCGAGTGCCGGCATCTGGGTGGTGCTGTTCTTGCCCTCCAGCAGGTCGGTCACGTCGGATGCCGCCGACTTCGGTATCACCAGCGAAGCCAGCCGCGCAGTGACCTTGCCCAGTCCCTTGCCGGAACGCGACTCGTTCCAGGTCACATAACCGGACGCCTGCCGGGAATCGATGTTCGCCTGCCATGTCCTCTGCTGGTGGGAAGCGCCGACCACCACATTGTCCAGCTTCTTGCCCAGCACGATCAGCTCGGCGGCGCGCGCGGCCAGGACTTCCGGTTCCACGTACTGGCTGATCGCGAAATCGGCTGGCCGCTGCTGTTCGCCGGCCGCGTCTGTGGGCGGAATCAGCGCGGCGATCGCCCGGTTCCAGGCATCGAGGTCGAGCGACTTCATGTTGACGTTGGCGATCAGCCCGCTGTCCGGTTCCGGCGCCGGCACGTTCACGCCGATGCCGCCGCGCAGCACCTGCCAGTCGTCGCTACCGGCGGATTTCCGGCGTTCGTAGAGAGCACTGATCGCCGGACCGAGCGACACCCGGATCTGGTCGCGCTCGACGCCGGGGCTGGACGACGGCAGGTCGGACAGCTCGAAGCGCAGCGGCAGCGGATCCGCAGCAGCCTTGCCCAGCGGCGCCGGGAAGTCGAGCTTGAGGCCGCTCAGGCTGGACTCGACGATGATCTTCGGATGGCCGCCCGCAATCGAAATTGACGCGTTGTAGCGGGTGCCGCCGGCGATGACTCTGGTGGCGGAAGCGCCGCCGAGCACGCCCGGATACGCTTTGCGGATGCCGTCGGCGGTCAGGTTGCCGTCGACCTTGACCAGGATGCTGCCGTCGCGCTGGCTGCCGCCGGTGACGGCAACCGGGCCGCCCAGGAAGGCCGCCCTGACTCCGGCCAGGCTGAAGCCGTTTTCCTGGAAATCGAGCCGTCCGCCGGCCCCGAGCAGCGGCGGCAGCGCGTTGCGCAATACCACGTTGTTGTCGGCGAACTTCAGGCTTCCCTGCACCCGCGCATCGCGCATATGCTCCAGCGGGAGCCGCAGCTTCAGCGCCAGGCCGGCATTGCCGCTGGCCCGGGTCTGTGCGGTGAAATGGTCGATCCAGCCGGCTACCGGACTGGAGTTGGTGAAGCGCACGAAATCCTGCAGTGTGCCGGCCGCCTCGCCATTCACGTCGAGCATCATGTCGTGAACGGCGAGATCGGGAATCACCGCCTTGACCTGGCTCAGCACCACCCCCGAAGTCCGCGCGCTGGCGGCGTTGATTTCCATGCGGGCCCGCTCGAAGGCAATGGACGCATCGATATGATCGATCAACGGCCACTTGCCGTCGCTTGCGGGCTGGTCGGCGCCGTAGTCGAGAACGCCATCCTTGACGCGCCCGCTCACCTTGAACTCGCCTTTGCCCTTGTGGAACGGGAACTGCGCGAGATCGCCCTTGAGGCGAATGCTGACATCGCTCGCGCTGCCGCCGAGCAGCGCCCCGGACAGCCAGCGGCGCAACGCTGCCGGTATCTGCAGCGGCAGGTAGCGCCCGACCTTCGCCACGTCGAGCCGGCTCAGGCTGCCGCTGATATCGATGGTGCCGGGCGACTGGTGCGGCGCTCGCCGCAGCGGCATCAGGTGGGTGCCGGAAAAGGAGCCGGCCGCGCCTTCCAGCTCGAAGTCCAGCTTGCGCAAATCCAGCTGCAACCGCTGGTTCGGCTGGAACGACCAGTCGGCCTGCATCGTCAGCCGCTCCACCGGGACCACCGGGTCGGCAAGATAACCCGGCAATTGCAACGTAAGCTGGCTGGATGCCAGCTTCAGGCTGCCGCCGCGCTCGCTGGCATCGATCGAGCCGGTCAGGTTGCGAAAACCGGGAATCCCGGGTTGCGCAGGCTGCGCCGCCGATACGGCGGTCTTCGCGCGCGCCGGCCGCGGCTCCCGTGCGCTGATCGACAAGCCGGAGAACGCGCCCTTGACACTGTAGGCTTCGGGATGGGGCAGCGCGCCGCGCCACTCGGCGGAAAAATCGCTCACCATGCCGCGCGGCGCGAAATTCACGAGCAGCTTGCGCTGCTCTTCCGGCAACGGCAAACGCTCGGCGAAATTGGCCACGGTCTGCAGGTCGAGCAGCCTGGCCTTGACCACGGTCTTTTCCGGATGACCATTGCGCGCCGGCACAAAGCTTTCGCTGATCGTGGTGCGCGGCAGGTACAAGCCGTCTTCGGTGCGCAGCGAAAAATCGGTGAGCGCGATTGCGTAGCCGTTGGCGCCGAAGGTCGGCACGCCGTCTTCCAGCAGCGGGTTGAATTGCTCGTTGAGCGAGATCCGGCCGCTGACTGCCGCCAGGTTCAGCATCGGCAAGTCCGGCCGCAGCCGCGCAGCGACGTTCGACAATTGCAGGTCGGCGCTGAAATCGGCGACTTTCGCATGGTTGAAATTCAGCCATGCCCGCACCGATCCCTTCCCCTGGCGGACTTCGATCGGGTAATCGACATACGCTTTCCAGACCGCCAGGTCGGTGTCGCGCAGATCCGCATACAAGGTGCCTTTCCAGCGCATCGGGTCGGACACGCGACCGCCGAAGCGGGAATGCCGAAATACCGCGCGCACGTCGAGCGGTGCAGCGAACGCGGCCGGCGGCGTCGCGGTCAGCGCGAAGCGATGGTCCAGCCAATCGTTGCGCAATACCAGGTTGACATGGGCCAGCGCCAGCTCGGGAGCACCGCGCTTGCGATCGTTCCAGTGCAGGCGGCCGTCACGGATCACGATCTCCTGCTGGTCCAGCACCCAATCCGGTCCCAGGCCGTTGCCTTCGCTGTTGTCGATCCGGATGCCGGCAACGTACAGCCTGCCGTCGGTGTCGCGCGAGATGTCGAGGTCGGGGCGATCGATTTCGAGCTGGGACAAATGCAGCTTGCCGGCCATCAGCGTCCACCACGACAGCGTGGCCGCTACATGCGGCAGGGTCAGCGCTTCCTTGCCGGTCGCGTCATGCAGGACCACCCGGTCCAGCGACAGGCGCGGCCGCAAGCCCTGCCATGAGGCGTCGATATGCGCAATCGTGACAGGATTGCCGAGGACGCGCGACGCCATCTGTTCGATGTCGGGCTTGTAGCCGTCGATATTGGGCAGCACCAGGTAGCGCAGCACCAGTACCAGCGTACCGAACAGGAAATACGCGACGATCAGCAGCTTGAGCAGCAAGCCCAGCACATGATGCGTGGCGGCATTGACTGTTCGATAAGTTTTTCGGGTGGCGCGCCAGCATGCACCGAGACGGTGGTTTTCTTTCGGCGGAAGCTTGCGGTCGTCGGGCATCAATCGGAAAGCGAGGCAAGGAAGGCAACGCGGCTAAAATAGGTGCAAACGATACGCGAACGACGTCGCACTGTCATCACCGCTGCCGGGCCGGGCGAACGGGGCAAGCGTATCGATCATCAACTTCATATCCGCTACCGTGACCCCATCTCATTTGACCAGTATTGTTGCCTCTCGGTTCTATGCGCGCTGGATGAATGCCGAACCTGCCCGCGCAAGCCTGCTCGCGCCTCTTGTCGAATTATCCATGAGCCCCGCGATTTTTGCTCGGCTTTTACAAAACGACACCGATGCCGGCTATCCGCTGCCGCGCGCGATGCGGCGCCTGCGCAACCTGGTGATGTCCTGCCTGATCGAACGCGATTTGTCCGGCAAGGCCGAACTGGACGAAGTGCTCGCCACCATCAGCGATTTCGCCGAATTCGCGGTGCGTTCCCATGTGGCGGCGCTGAGCGCGGAAATGATCGCGCTGCACGGCACGCCGATCGGCGCCGAATCGGGCCAGCCGCAGGAATTGATCGTGATCGGAATGGGCAAGCTGGGCGGGCGCGAACTGAATGTGTCGTCCGACATCGACCTCATTTTCGTCTATCCGGAAGACGGCGAAACGCAAGTCGTGGACGACAGCCAGCGCCAGTTGTCGAACCATGAATTCTTCATCAGGCTCGGCAAGAAGCTGATCGGCGCGCTGTCCGAAATCACCGAAGACGGTTTTACCTTCCGGGTCGATATGGCATTGCGGCCGAACGGCGCCTCCGGCCCGCTCGCCGCCAGCCTGGCGATGCTGGAAGAATATCTGCTGGTGCAGGGGCGCGAGTGGGAGCGCTACGCCTGGGTCAAGGCACGAGCGCTGACCGGCCGGCCGGCCGATATCGCGGCCCTGGAGCAGATCGTGCAGCCGTTCGTCTACCGCCGCTACCTCGATTTCAGCGCGATCGATGCGTTGCGCAACATGCATGCGCAGATCCGGGCCGAGGTGGTGCGCCAGGAAACGCGCCACCCGGAACGCAGCAACAACGTCAAGCTGGGACGCGGCGGCATCCGGGAAATCGAATTCCTCGCCCAGGTGTTCCAGTTGATCCGCGGCGGCCGCGACGCCGAGCTACGCGACCGTTCGACACGAACAACGCTGCACACGCTGGCCCAAAAGAACCTGATGGACGCCGGCGATGTCGCGCAACTGCAGGAAGCCTATGCCTTCCTGCGCAATGTCGAGCACCGGCTGCAATACCTGGACGACGCGCAGACGCACACCTTCCCCGCCAACCCCGACGACCGCCTGACGATCGCGCGGATGATGGGTTATGACGACGAAGCAACGCTGCAGGCCGAGCTGTCCGCACGGCGGCAAGTGGTGGCCACCCAGTTCGACGCGATATTTTCCGACCGGAAGAATGACCATACGGACGAACAGCCGGCGACCGCCTCCTGGGCGCCGACCGACAGCGACGAAACGACCGCCGCTACCCTGCGCACCCTTGGTTTCGACGATCCGGAGGCGGCCGCACGCCGCTTGCGCCTCACCTGGCAATCGCCGAAACTGCAATCGCTGCCCGAAACCAGCCGTACCAGATTGGCCGCGCTGACCAGCGCCGCATTGCCGCTGATTGCGAAAGCCGGCCAGCAGTCTGCGGCCACGCTGGGGCGCCTGCTCGATTTCTTCGAGGCGATCGCGCGCCGTGCCGCCTACCTGGCGCTGTTGACCGAATATCCGCATGCGCTGGCGCGCGTGATCCGGATGATGAGCGCCAGCGACTGGGCGGCGAAGTACCTGAGCCAGCATCCCTTGCTGCTGGATGAATTGCTCGACGATCGCAGCCTGCTGGCCACGCCCGACTGGCTCGCATTCGGACGCGAGGTGGAGCGTCAGCTGGCGGCCGTCGCGGGCGACACCGAAGTCCAGATGAACGTGTTGCGCGAACTGCATCATGCGCAGGTGGTGCGGCTGCTGGCCCAAGACCTGGAAGGCGTGCTGACCGTCGAACGGCTGGCCGACCACCTGTCGGCGCTGGCCGATATCCTGGTCGGCGCCACCATCGGCGCGGTATGGCAGGGCATTTCCAGCCGCCACCGCGACGTACCGCAGTTCGCGGTGATCGCCTACGGCAAGCTGGGCGGCAAGGAACTAGGCTATGTATCCGATCTCGATGTGATCTTCCTGTATGACGACGACCACCCGGAAGCGCCCGCGCTGTATGCAAAACTCGCGCAGCGCTTCATCACCTGGATGACCAGCCTGACGCCTTCCGGCATCCTGTTCGACATCGACATCGCACTGCGGCCGGACGGCGCCAGCGGCCTGCTGGTATCGCGCGTGGCCGCGTTCGAGAAGTACCAGCTGGAATCCGCATGGCCATGGGAACACCAGGCGCTGACCCGGGCCCGCTTCTGTGCCGGCGATACCGGGATCGGTGCGCGTTTCGAGGCGATCCGGGAAAACGTATTGCGGCAAGCGCGCGACCCCGAAAAACTGAAGGCCGATGTGCTGTCGATGCGGCGCAAGATGCGCGACGCCCACCCCAACCGTTCGCAGCAGTTCGACCTGAAGCATGATGCCGGCGGCATGATCGACATCGAGTTCATCGTGCAATTCCTGGTGCTGCGGCATGCCGCCGCCTGCCCGCGGCTGACCGCCGACATCGGCAACATCGCGCTGCTCAGGCTGTTCGGCGAACTGGGGCTGATCGACGCTGCGCTCGGCAACGAGGTGGCGTCCGCCTACCGCACCTTCCGCAAGCTGCAGCACCAGATCCGGCTGCAGGGGCATGACCGCGCGCGCGTCGAGTTCGACCGGATCGAACAGGAAGCGACGCAGGTACGCCGCCTGTGGGCGCAGGTGTTTGAAACCGGGGAATAAAAAGGCCGGAGAGACGGGGCGTCGCCGAAGCGCGTCCCGGAAAACGGCTACAGGGCGGCGCCGAAACGGTGAAGGCGCGGCAGATAGTAGTGTTGCGTATCGAGCGAGAACGCAACGCGCTCGACGCGCCCGGTGATCAGTTCCCGCTTGACGAAGCCGATATAGCGCGAATCGCGGCTGTTGTCGCGGTTGTCGCCGAGCATCAGGTATTCGCCCGGCGGCACCTTGACGGGACCGAACGAACGCAGCGCCATGCGTCGCGGCATCACGATGATCGCGCGCTGGTTGCCGAGTATCTTTTCGGTCAGCACCATCTGCATGCCCGGATAGCCGGGGCTCAGGTGGCGTGCCGTTTCGCCGTCGGCCGCCTCATAGGACGCGGTCTCGCCGTTGATGATCAGTTCCTCGCCGCGCATCTGCACCACGTCGCCCGGCAGCGCCACCACCCGCTTGACCAGCCGGATACCGTCTTCCGGCGACGTAAAGGTAACGATATCGCCGCGCTGCGGATCGGCAAGGTGCTTCAGGATGATGTCGGTGAACGGCAGCTTGATGTCATACGCCAGCCGGTCGGACACGATGCGGTCACCGATCAGCAGCGTCGGATACATCGAACCGGACGGCACCCCGTACCAGTCGGCAATCGCGCTGCGCACGAAAATCATGCCGAACAGGAAAAACAGCAAGGCCTTGTTTTCCTTGACCAGTTTTCGGAGATATCGCATGCCCGTTCCCGCTGCCATCGAATCAATGAACTATAAGACAAAACGCCCCGACAAGCGGGGCGTTGCGGTCAACACTGCACCAGCTTACTTGGCCGACATCAGCGCGACCGTGGTATCGAGCATGCGATTGGAGAAGCCCCACTCGTTGTCGTACCAGGAAGACACTTTCACCAGTCGGCCGGAGACCTTGGTCAGCGTCGAGTCAAAGGTGCTGGAAGCCGGGTTGTGGTTGAAGTCGACCGATACCAGCGGCTCGGTGTTGTAGTTCAGGATGCCCTTGAGCGCGCCTTCGCTGGCTTCCTTCATGATCTTGTTGACTTCATCGACGCTGGTGTCGCGCGCGGCGATGAACGACAGGTCAACGATCGACACGTTGATGGTGGGCACGCGGATCGCGTAGCCGTCCAGCTTGCCGTTGAGTTCCGGCAGCACCAGGCCGACCGCGGCGGCAGCGCCGGTCTTGGTCGGGATCATCGACTGGGTCGCGGAACGGGCGCGGCGCAGGTCTTCGTGCATCACGTCGGTCAGCACCTGGTCGTTGGTGTAGGCGTGGACCGTGGTCATCAGGCCGTTGACGACGCCGATCTTGTCGTTCAGCGGCTTGACCAGCGGGGCCAGGCAGTTGGTGGTGCAGGAAGCGTTCGAGATCACGGTGTCGGATGCCTTCAGCACGTTCTGGTTGACGCCGAACACGATGGTCGCGTCCACATCCTTGCCGCCCGGGGCCGAAATGATGACCTTTTTCGCGCCGCCCTTCAGGTGGGCCGATGCCTTTTCCTTGCTGGTGAAGAAGCCGGTGCACTCGAGCACCACGTCGACGTTCAGCTCGCCCCACGGGATCTGTGCCGGATCGCGCTGCGCGAACACCTTGATCTTGTCGCCGTTGACGATCATGGTGTCGCCGTCGACCTCGACGGTGCCGGGGAACTTGCCGTGCGCGGTATCGTAGCGGGTCAGGTGCGCGTTCGACTGGGCATTGCCGAGGTCGTTGATCGCGACGATCTCGATGTCATTCTTCTTGCCGCTTTCGTAGTGGGCGCGGAGGACGTTGCGGCCGATGCGGCCGTAACCGTTGATTGCGACGCGGATGCTCATGTTTTTCTCCTGGATGAAAAGTCAAATCAAACCGTTCAGTCCCCTTCCCTTCACGCTTCACAGGGAAGGAGCCGGGCTAAGCCAAAACCGATTTCACTGCGGCCACGACGTTTTCCACCGTGAACCCGAAATGCTTGAACAACACGCCGGCCGGCGCCGATTCGCCGAAGGTGTCGATGCCGACCACCTTGCCCTCCAGGCCGACATACTTGTGCCAGAAGTCGGTCACACCGGCTTCCACCGCCACCCGCGGCAGGCCCTTGGGCAGCACGCTCGCCTTGTAGGACGCATCCTGGCGATCGAACAGGTCGGTACACGGCATCGATACCACGCGCACCGGCGTGCCCTGCTTCGCCAGTTCCTCGGCCGCCTTGACCGCCAGTTCGACCTCGGAACCGGTGGCGATGATCACCGCCTTCGCATCGGCCGCATCGCGCAGCACGTAGCCGCCGCGGTTGATCGCCGTCACCTGGTCGGCATCGCGCTCCATGAACGCCAGGTTCTGGCGCGAGAAGATCAGCGAGGTCGGACCGTGGCGGCGCGCTACCGCATGTTTCCAGGCAACTGCCGATTCGACCGTATCGCACGGACGCCAGTTCTCCAGGTTCGGGATCAGGCGCAGGCTCGATACGTGCTCGACCGACTGGTGGGTCGGGCCGTCCTCGCCGAGGCCGATCGAATCGTGGGTGAACACGAAGATCGAGCGGATACGCATCAGCGCCGCCATCCGCAGCGCATTGCGGCTGTAGTCGGAAAAGGTCAGGAAAGTCGCCCCGAACGGGATATAGCCGCCGTGCAACGCAATACCGTTCATGATCGCGCTCATCCCGAATTCGCGCACACCATAATTGATGTGGTTGCCCGGATGCTCGGCCCGCACCGGCACGCACTCCTTCCAGTTGGTCAGGTTGGAGCCGGTCAGGTCGGCCGAACCGCCGAGGAATTCCGGCA
>CBIHOK010000144.1:0-9923 GCA_966211575.1 uncultured Noviherbaspirillum sp. | reverse complement strand
GCCGGGTCGGCCGGCCGGTGCGCGCGCCCGGGCATGCCCCGCGGGTGACGTATGCGATGCTTGCCGAGCAGTAGCGTGCGCCGCCGGTGCGTGGTCCGTTCAACCTGGCGGCGCGGCGGGCGGCCGGTTTCAGCGAGGCCGAACTGGAAGAGCTGAGCGCGCAGTCTTGATGAAAAGTTGATGGACCGGAAACTTTTCGGGGACTTGCCGGTCTGTCCAGGAAGAGGCTGCGGCTACCGCTGACAATCTATCGCTGACAATCTTTTTGAGTTTGACGCAAGGGAAGGAGATAAGACATGGCAAACCACGCAATACGCATGACGACGTTCCTCGCAATCGGCGCCTTGACGGTCGCCTTGTCCGCTTGCGACAAGCAGCAGGATACGGGGACCGCGGGGGCCGGACCGGCCGAGAAAGCCGGCCAGCAGCTCGACGCGGCCGCCGCCAAGGCGGGAGAGGCGCTCAACCAGGCGGCCGAGAAGACCGGCGAAGGCTTGCAGCATCTGGGTCAGAAACTGCAGCAAAGCGCCGACGATGCGCAGAAAAAGAACGACACCGAACACCAGCAATAGAGCAAAGCGCACCGGCTGTACGAGGTGCCGACGCTAAACTGCGCGTATTTTTTTCGCGATTCCTCTCGGGGGAGCATGCGTAGAAAAACCATTACTCTTGCACTCCAGGGCGGCGGCTCTCACGGCGCATTTACCTGGGGCGTGCTCGACCGCCTGCTGCAGGACGAACGTATCGAAATAGAGGGCATCAGCGGCGCCAGTGCCGGCGCGATGAACGCGGTGGTACTGGCGCAGGGGTTGATGGTTGGCGGCCGCGACGGGGCCCGCCACGCGTTGCGCGAATTCTGGTCCAGCGTCGCGCAGGCCGCGCCATTCAGCGTGCTGCCCGACGCACAGGCGGGAATCGGCGGGGTGGCCGCGCAATCCGATCCGCCGCCGGCACTGAAGGCGATGCTGTCGCTGGCGCGCTTCTTTTCGCCCTACCAGCTCAATCCGTTCGACATCAATCCGCTGCGCGACATTCTCGCGCGCCAGGTGGATTTCCAGCGGCTGCGGAATGCCAGCCCGGTACGCCTGTTCATCGCGACCACCCAGGTCAGCACCGGCACGCTCAGGCTGTTTCGCGACAAGCAGCTGTCGCTCGACGTGCTGCTGGCGTCGACCTGCCTGCCGCTGCTGCACCGGGCAGTGGAGATCGACGGCGAAGCATACTGGGACGGTGGCCTGACCGCGAATCCGCCGCTGTTCCCGCTGCTGCACAAGTGCGCGGCGCGCGACATCATGGTGGTGCTGCTGCATCCGAATCCCCGGACCCGGGTGCCGGTCAGCGCCGGCGACATCTGGCAGCGGCTGACCGAGATGGGATTCAGTTCGACTTTTTTCACCGAGCTGGAAGGCCTGCTGCTGGCGCAGCGCGAAGCGCGGCGCGGCTGGTTTTCGCTGGGCCGGCTGGAACGCCGGCTGCGCAACCTGAACATGCATATGGTTGCCGCGCCGGAGCTGATGGGGCGCCTCGGCACGCACAGCAAGCTCAACGCGAACCCGGTTTTCATCAACGGCTTGCACGAAGAAGGCGTGGCGCAGGCGGATGCCTGGCTGGAGCGCAATTTCGCGCAGCTCGGCGTGCGCTCCTCGTTCAGCCCGGCGCGCCTATTCGGCTGAGGCCGCACGCTGCTGCTCCATCAGTCGCAGCACCCGGCGCTGCACCTTGCCGGTGGTCGTCATCGGCAGTTCGTCGATGAACTCGATTTCCTTCGGATATTCGTAGGGCGCCAGCTTGCCGCGCACGTGCGCCTGCAGTTCGGCGATCAGGGCGGCATCGCTGTCGGCATCGCGTGCGGCGCCCGGCGTCAGCACCACGAACGCCTTGACCACGTTGCCGCGCTCCGGATCCGGTTTCGGCACCACCGCCGCATTGATGACCGCCGGATGCTTGACCAGGCAGTTCTCGATTTCGGACGGGCCGATACGGTAGCCGGCCGCCTTGAACATGTCATCGGCGCGCCCGCGGTACCACAGGTAACCGTCTTCATCCATCACCGCCAGGTCGCCGGTGCGGCACCAGTCGCCCGAGTACTTGGCGCGGGTCGCCTCCGGGTTGCGCCAGTACTCGATGAAGAAGATCGGGTCGGGGTCGCCGTGGATATCGGTGCGGTGCAACGCGACTTCGCCTATCTCGCCGATCCCGACCTCTGCCCCGGCATCGTCGAGCAGCGCTATCCGGTGGCCCGGATAGGGGCGGCCCATGCTGCCCGGTTTGGCCGGCCAGCGCTGCGCGCTGTTGCCGACGATGTAGTTCATTTCGCTCTGCCCGAACATTTCGTTCGGCGTCACGCCCAGCGCGGATTCGCACCAGTGGAACACTGCGTCGCCGACCGCTTCGCCCGCGCTCATGATCGCGCGCAGCCGCAAGCGGTAGCGCTCGCGCGGAGCCGGGCAGGCTTTCATCATCATCTTCAGCGCGGTCGGAAACAGGAAGGTGTTGGTGACGCCGTATTTCTCCATCAGGTGGAATGCCGCGTCGGCCGAGAAGCGGCCGCGATAACCGACGATGGGCATGCCGAAATACAGGGTCGGCAGCAGCGCGTCCATCAGGCCGCCGGTCCATGCCCAGTCGGCCGGCGACCAGAACACGTCGCCTTCCTGCGGAAACCAGTTTTGCGAAGCGACGAAGCCGGTGAGGTTGCCGATGATGGCCGAGTGCGGAATCAGCGCGCCCTTCGGCGAACCGGTGGTGCCGCTGGTGTAGATCAGGACTGCCGGATCGGTGGCAAGCGTGGGCGCCGGCTCGAATTCTCCCTGCGCCTTGGACAGTTCGGCGTGCCAGTCGAGCGCATCGGCGCCGTCGCAGTTCACCGCGAGTATGTGGCGCAGCGCCGGGCAGGCCGGTTGTACCTGCAGCAGCGGATCATGGGCGGCCGGATCCACGATTGCGACCGCCGCTTCGCTGTCCTGCAGGCGGAACTCCAGCGCCTCGGGTCCGAACAGGATCGACAGCGGCATCGCAATCGCTCCCAGTTGGTAGCAGGCGATATGCGCGATGGCGGTTTCGATGCGCTGCGGCAGGATGATCGCGACGCGGTCGCCGCGCTGCACGCCCAGTCCGCGCAGCACGTTCGACAAGCGGTCGGCCTGCGCCTGCAGCGCGGTGTAAGTGAGGGTGGCGGTATGCCCGGCCTCGTCTTCGTAATGGATCGCGATACGCGGCTTGTCATCCGCCCAGCGGCGGCAGCAGACCTCGGCGATATTCAACTGCTGCGGGACCTTCCAGCGGAATTGCCGGTAGAGCGCGTCGTACTGGTCGGGTTGGGGCGGGCGCATAGTGGTTTTCATGGAGTCTCCGGTATAATTATCGAACGATCGTTCTATTATTTGATGGTGAACATGAAGCCGTTTCAATGCGAATTTATCACGGTCCGCGGACTGCGGTACCACGTGCGTCACTGGGGCAGCGCCGATGCGCCAAAACTGTTCATGATGCACGGCTGGATGGACGTCTCCGCATCATTCCAGTTCGTAGTCGATTGCCTGCGCCGTGACTGGCATGTGATCGCTCCCGACTGGCGCGGTTTCGGACGCAGCGACGGCACCGCGTCCGACAGCTACTGGTTTCCCGATTACCTGGGCGACCTGGACGCCATCCTGGAACGTTACTCGCCGGCCGAGCCGGTCAACCTGCTCGGTCACAGCATGGGCGGCAATGTAGTGTGCCTATATGCCGGCGTGCGTCCACAGCGGGTGAAGCGCCTGATCAACCTGGAAGGCTTCGGATTGGCGGCGACACGCCCGGAGCAGGCGCCGCAACGTTATGCGAAGTGGCTGGATGAATTGCGTGAGCCGCCGGTCATGCGCGCTTACCCGTCGCAACAGGCGGTCGCCGCGCGCTTGCAGAAAACCAATCCGCGCCTGACCGACGAACGCGCCGCCTTCCTCTCCGCCCACTGGGCTGCGCCGAATGCGCAGGGCGAATGGGAAATCCTGGGCGACCCCGTACACAAGATGAGTTCGCCTTTGCTGTATCGGGTGGAAGAGGTGCTGGCCTGCTGGGAGGCAATCACGGCGCCGGTGCTATGGGTGGAGGCAGACGACACCTCCGCATGGCGCTGGATGGGCCCGAAGGAAACCGCCCGCATCGAAATCGACCGCCGCATCCGCCATATCCCGGATGTGACCACGGCGCTGGTCGCCGATGCCGGCCACATGTTGCACCATGACCAGCCGCAGGCACTGGCCGATCTGATCGAGAAATTCCTTTCTTCATAAAGAGCCGGCGCAAGCATGGGCGGCCTCAGTCGGCGTACAATCTTTTCATTCCGGTTTGCGTTTTTGATCCGCATTTTTTCCAGACCCGTCGCATGCTCAACGTCGATCTCCATTGCCATTCCAACGTCTCGGACGGCGCCTTGCCGCCGGACGTGCTCGCAGCCCGCGCCAAGGCGAACGGCGTGGATGTCTGGGCGTTGACCGACCATGACGAACTGGGCGGCGTGGCGCGCGCGCGCGAAGCGGCACGCGACCTCGGCCTCGGATATGCGACCGGCGTCGAGATCTCGGTGACCTGGGCCGGCAGCACGGTGCACATCGTCGGCTTGCGGGTCGATGAGACCAACGAACAGCTGTTGCAGGGCCTCGCGCATACCCGCTCCGGACGCGAGCGGCGTGCGCGCGAAATGGCTGTCCAGCTGGATGCGGTGGGCATTCCCGGCGCGTTCGAAGGCGCACTCAGGCATGTCGGCAACCCGGATCTGATTTCGCGTACCCATTTCGCGCGCTACATCGTCGAGCGCGGTGTGTGCGCCGACATCGGCGAAGTGTTCCGCAACTACCTGACCGATGGGAAACCCGGCTACGTGCCGCATCGCTGGGCTACGCTGAAGGATGCGGTGAGCTGGATACGGGGCGCCGGCGGCATCGCGGTGGTTGCCCATCCGGGGCGCTACGATTTCAGCGATACCGCGCTGGACGCATTGTTCGCGGAATTCAGGCAATTGGGCGGAACCGGGGTCGAGGTGGTGACCGGCAGCCATACGGTGGAGGAGTACGCGCAGTTCGCAGCGGTTGCGCGCCGGCTCGGGCTGCTGGCGTCGCGCGGTTCGGATTTCCATGCGCCGGGAGAGTCGCATGCCGACCTCGGCACGCTGCCGCCGTTGCCCGCCTCGCTGACGCCGGTCTGGCACGATTGGCAGCTGTAGACTGGCACCTGTAAATGGCGCCGCCGCCCGGCGGAATGGCCGTTCCCTTGAAATTTCCCGGAATTAGCCCAATTTACATGCCGCTTTTATCCTCGGAGGCTGTTGAATGAAACGAATCGTATTGTTCCTGGCGACCAACCTGGCAGTGATGCTGGTGATGTCGGTAGTGCTGTCCTTGCTCGGCGTCAACCGCTATCTGGCCGGCAGCGGCTTGAACCTGGGCGCGTTGATGGTGTTTTCGTTGGTGGTCGGTTTCACCGGGGCCATCATTTCGCTGCTGATGAGCAAGCCGATGGCGAAATGGTCTACCGGCGCGCGCGTGATCGATTCGCCGTCGACGTCGAGCGAGCTGTGGCTGCTGGAGACGATCAGGAAACTGGCGGATCGCGCCGGCATCGCGATGCCCGAAGTCGCGGTGTACGAGGGCGAACCGAACGCGTTCGCAACCGGCGCATTCAGGAATTCGGCGCTGGTCGCGGTGTCGACCGGTTTGCTGGAGAGCATGACGCGCGACGAGGTGGAGGCGGTGCTGGGCCATGAAATCTCGCACGTCGCCAACGGCGACATGGTGACGCTGACGCTGATCCAGGGCGTGGTCAATACCTTCGTGGTGTTCCTGGCGCGCGTGGTCGGCTACCTGATCGACCGCGCGGTGTTCCGCAACGACGAAAATCGCGGGCCGGGCATCGGCTACATGATCACCGTGTTCGTGTGCGAAATCGTGTTCGGCATCCTGGCTTCGATCATCGTTGCCTGGTTCTCGCGCTACCGCGAGTTCCGCGCCGACGCCGGCTCCGCCAAGCTGCTCGGCAGTCCGCAGCCGATGGTCAAGGCGCTGGCCCGGCTGGGCGGCGTGGCGCCGCCCGAAAGCATGCCGGAAACCTTCAAGTCGTTCGGCATCAACGGCGGCGGAGGCGGTTTTTCCGCGCTGTTCGCATCGCATCCGCCGATCGAGGAGCGCATCGCCGCGCTGCGCGGTGTCCATTGATTTCCTGAGCCAGTAACGGCGGCAGCCATCCTGCCGCCGTTATCCATTTATTGATGACCCAATTCTTCCAGATCCATCCCGACAATCCACAACTGCGGCTGCTGCGCCAGGCGGCGCAGATCGTCCATGGCGGCGGCATCGTCGCGCTGCCGACCGATTCCTGCTACGCGCTGGTCTGCCATCTCGACGACAAGGCTGCGGTCGAGCGCCTGCGCCGCATCCGCAATATCGACGACAAGCATCACCTGACGCTGTTGTGCCGCGACCTGAGCGAGATCGCGCAGTACGCAAAGGTCGACAACCGGCAATACCGGCTGCTGAAGACCGCCAGCCCCGGCCCCTATACTTTCATCCTGGAAGCGACCAAGGAAGTGCCGCGGCGGCTCAGCCATCCATCACGCAAGACCATCGGCCTGCGAGTGCCGGAGAACCCGGTTGCGCAGGCTTTGCTGGAGGAACTCGGGCAGCCGCTGCTCGGCAGCACGCTGACCATGCCCGGCGACAGCGATCCGCTGACCGATCCGGACGAAGTGCGCGAGCGGCTCGGGCGCCAGGTGGAGCTGGTGATCGACGGCGGCGCCTGCGGGCTGGAGCCGACCACGGTGATCGACCTGACCGGCGAAGAGCCGCTGCTGGTGCGCCAGGGGCGCGGCGACCCGGGGCCGTTCGGACTGTGAACGGAGCGCGCCGTTCGGGGGCGCTGCCGGCCTGCGCCGGACATCCCAGCCCCCTCTGATAGAATTCCACAATGAACGATCTCATACAAACGATAGCGGTGTACGCGTTGCCGCTGCTGTTCGCGATTACCCTGCACGAAGCGGCGCACGCCTACGCGGCACGCTATCTGGGCGATTCCACCGCCTACATGCAGGGCCGGATGAGCTTGAATCCGACGCGCCATATCGATCCGTTCGGCACCATCATCATCCCCATCGTCCTGTTCCTCGCGACTGCCGGTTCGTTCCTGATCGGTTATGCGAAACCGGTGCCGATCGACTACGGCAAGCTGCGCAAGCCGAAGCGCGACATGGCATGGGTGGCGCTGGCCGGCCCCGGTGCGAACCTGGCAATGGCATTGCTGTGGATGATTTTCGGCATCCTGCTGACCGCCGCCGGCGTGCGCGAACTGTTCTTCCTCGGCATGGCGCAAGCCGGCGTCCAGGTCAACCTGGTGCTGTTCGCGTTCAACCTGTTTCCGATTCCGCCGCTCGACGGCGGCCGCGTGCTGACCAGTCTGCTGCCGCATCGCTATGCGTACAAGTTCGCACGGATCGAACCCTACGGCTTCTTCATCGTGCTGGCTCTGGTGATGCTGAAGGTGCTGTACTTCTGGATCATTCCCGTGATGTCCATCGCGCAGGCCGTGTTGCGCCTGCTAACCTATCCGCTGACCATTCTTCTTACCTGACTCATCATGTATCCCGATCGCGTCGTTTCCGGCATGCGCCCGACAGGCACCATGCACCTTGGCCATTACCATGGCGCACTCAAGAACTGGATCAAGCTGCAATCCGAATGGCCCTGCCTGTTTTTCGTCGCCGACTGGCATGCGCTGACCACCCATTACGAGGATCCGAGCATCATCGAAAGCAGCACCTGGGACATGGTGGTGGACTGGCTGGCGGCCGGCGTCGATCCGGCCCAGGCCACGATCTTCATCCAGTCGCGGGTGCCGGAGCATGCGGAGCTGCATCTGCTGCTGTCGATGGCAACCCCGCTCGGCTGGCTGGAGCGGGTGCCGACCTACAAGGACCAGCAGGAAAAACTGGCTGATCGCGATCTCGCGACCTACGGTTTTCTCGGCTATCCGCTGCTGCAGTCGGCCGACGTGCTGATCTACCGTGCCAGCATGGTGCCGGTGGGCGAAGACCAGGTGCCGCATATCGAAATGACGCGCGAGATCGCGCGCCGTTTCAATTACTTGTACGGCAAGGAAAAGGGCTTCGAGGAAAAGGCGAAGGAAGCGGTCAAGAAGCTGGGCAGCAAGCGTGCCCGAATCTACACCGAGTTGCGCACCGAATTCCAGGAGCAGGGCAACGAAGATGCGCTGGCGCAGGCCAAGGCGATGCTCGACGAGGCGCAGAACCTGTCGATGATCGACCGCGAGCGCTTGTTCGGCTACCTGGAAGGCAGCCGCAAGCTGATCCTGGTCGAGCCGCAGGCGCGGTTGACCGAAGCGTCGCGGCTGCCGGGGCTGGACGGACAGAAAATGTCGAAGAGCTACGGCAACGCGATCGGACTGCGCGAAGACAAGGATTCGGTGATCAAGAAGATCCGCACCATGCCCACCGATCCGGCCCGCGTCCGGCGCACCGATCCCGGCAATCCGGAGAAATGCCCGGTATGGCAGCTGCATCAGGTCTACTCGGACGCCGACACCAAGGACTGGGTGATGAAGGGCTGCACTTCGGCCGGTATCGGCTGCCTGGAGTGCAAGCAACCCGTCATCGATGCAGTGCTGAAGGAGCAGGAGCCGATGCGCGAACGCGCGCAGCAATACCTGGACGATCCGTCGCTGGTGCGCGCGATCGTGGCCGACGGCTGCGACAAGGCGCGCAAGCTCGCGCAGGAGACGATGCGCGACGTGCGCGAAGCGATGGGGCTGAGCTACAGTTGAGCCGGGCAGGGATACGAGATGGTTGTGCCGCTGCCAACGGCTGAGGCCGCCAGGCCTGCTGACGGCGGCGAAGCGCCTTCCGCCTGGGTCGCGCGCTTCGCGCCGCTGATCCCGGCGGGCGAAGCGCTGGACCTGGCCTGCGGGCGCGGCCGCCATGCTCGCCTGCTGGCCGAACGCAGCCTGCGGGTGCTGGCGGTCGACCGCGATTTGCAGGCGCTGGCGGAGCTGGCGGCAAGTGGCGCAAGCGGCATCGTCACGCTCCAGCTCGATCTCGAAACCGGCGCTGCCTGGCCGTTCGATGAGCGGCGCTTTTCGGGCATCGTCGTCACTAACTACCTGCATCGGCCGTTGCTGCCGCATCTATTGGCGAGCCTGGCGTCCGGCGGCGTGCTGATCTACGAAACTTTCGCCGCCGGCAATCAACGCTTCGGCAAACCGTCGAATCCGGATTTCCTGCTGCAGCCGGGAGAGCTGCTGGCGCTGGCGCAGGCGCAACCGGCCGGATCGCTGCGGGTGCTGGCCTATGAAGACGGCTACATGGAAAACCCGCGGCCGGCGATGGTGCAGCGGATCTGCGTGCTGCGTACCGCTGCCGAAACGGCTCCCGGACTTTTCTAAGGTTTCCCCACGATTCAGGCGATCCGCTACAATCGAAGTTTTACTTATCTTTCCGTACCAACATCATGATTCAGGGCAGCATAGTCGCCATCGTCACTCCCATGCACCCGGACGGCAGCCTCGACCTGCCCGGCCTGCGCAAGCTGATCGACTGGCATGTCGCGGAAGGCACCGACGGCATCGTGATCGTCGGCACCACCGGCGAGTCGCCGACCGTTTCGGTCGAAGAGCACTGCGAGCTGATCAAGGTCGCGGTCGAACATACCGCGAAGCGGATCCCCGTGATCGCCGGCACCGGCGGCAATTCGACTGCCGAAGCAATCGAGCTGACCCGCTACGCCAAGTCGGTGGGCGCTGATGCGTCGCTGCTGGTAGTCCCCTACTACAACCGTCCCACCCAGGAAGGGATGTACCAGCATTTTAAAACAATTGCTGAAAGAACATGAAGGAGTTGATTGAGGGCGGGCAAAGCTTCTAGAGAACCACCCGATAGGCTT
>CBIHOK010000143.1:0-10062 GCA_966211575.1 uncultured Noviherbaspirillum sp. | reverse complement strand
TCGTGACTTCCCGGCGGGTGAGCTGCCACCAGCCGATCACGGCCGCCCAGACCAGCACCACCGGCATCAGCAGCAGGAGGAGCGAACGCGCCGCGCGGCCCAGTCGACGAGGTGGCGAAGCAGAATCGGTCATGCTCGGCAGTGGAATGCGGTGGCACGGACGGGATGCATGGCGGCGGAGCGGCCGGGGGCGTGCACGGCTTGGTTCATTCGCTGCCGGTCGGCGCCTGGCTGGAAACCAGGCTGGCGCCGCATGCGGTTACATCGCCGTGGCGGGCAGCCGGACTGCCGTCGATCAGGACTGTCGGGTCGCCGCTGGCGATGACGGTGGTGCCCCCGTGACCGCGCCGCGGACAGGTGACTTGATCGCCGACCCGCGCAATTCTCTTGCCGCCGGTATCGGTGCTGGCGGCGCCCCCGATCACAGTGCCGCCGTGGCTGGTGGAGTCGCCGATGATAATGAAAGGGCGTGTCATCTTGATTTCCTGGAATGTTTCCAAAAAGGCATTAATGGTAACGCAAAATAATGCCTTATTGATAACTTTATTTATTTTTTTGCAATTACTCCGGGCACATGCAATTCGACATGCCCGAAGTCGCGCATCCGCCAGGCTCCACCCCACACCAAGCCAAGCGACTGCGCATATTGGCCATACAGCCGATAACCTTCCATTGCCCACGGATCCTTGGCCGAGATGACAATCCTGCCGTCGCGGTAGAACGCGCTGTCCGCGGCCAATCCGTACTGGTGATAGCTCTGGTAGGCGCCGGCATTGGTTACCTGTGGCCCGAGGCGGGCCAGCGCGGCTTGCCGTTGCGGGCTGCGATAGCCCTCGATGAGCACCATGCGATAGCCGCGCGCCTGCATCAGGGTGTACAACGCCAGCAGGCGCTGCCGAAAATCGGGCTTGAGGGTGGACCACTCCCGGTCGGCATCCGCCAGATCTTGCCGTTCGGCATTCAATTCCCGGGTGACGAAGGCTTCCGGCGGCAACGACGGGGGTGCCACCAGTTGCTCTCCATGCAGCAGGGCCGCAATCACAGGATCTGCCGGAGCCGGCAGTTCGCTGTACGCTTCCAAGGCATGACGGTCGGCAAATACGAAGGCGAACAGCGCGGGCAGCGCTACCAGTACGCCGACCATCGCGGCTCGTCTCCTGTGCTCCGCGACCTTGGCGGCCAGGAAATTGCAGGTGCGGAACAGGCGACTGCTGCCGCGCACGGCCAAACGGGACGGAGCAAGCAGGATGCCGCTGCAAAGGAACGCCGTGCGCGATGCCGAAACCTGGAGCAACTGGCGGAACTGCTGGCGGCGTGCCGGGCCGACGGTGAACCAGGCGCCCAGGGAAATCACTGCTGCGTAAAAGACGAACATCAACAGGAAAAGAAGCGAAGCGTGCATGTGAAGCAGTGGAAACAATTAGTTGCAAATTTAATAAACATAAATGTTATTATAAATGCAATTAAGGCGCGCCACTTTCCTTGCGGATCGTTTCCCGCTTTTTCCCAGTTGCTTGATTTATTTCGGCCCGACCTACTTCGCGATGAATACAGACACCGATACCAGCCGCCGCCCGTCGCTTTACAGTTACTCCGGTTCATCTTCCGAAAAGGCGGAAGCATTCAGCCTGCTGGATGTAGGTGAGCACGGCCGCAGCGGTATCCTGCGCGGCCATCGACTTGCTATCGGGCTTCTGGCATTGACCTTGCTGGCAATGGGCATGGCATTGGTACGGCTCGGCGCACCGCGCGTGCCGAGCTGGGTGGGGGAGGCGGCATCGTCCCGGCGGGAAGCAACGCCGCCTTCCGCTGCGCCGCCAGTAGTGTCGCAAGCGACGGCAAACGGCACTGCATCATCGGAGGCGCCGCTTGCCACAGGCGCCTCGATCATGGTGGAACCGGCGGCGACGGCTGCGGCTGCCGTCCCCGCCATCGCCACCGCCGTGGTCCCCGGCGATGCGGCAGCGCCTGTCATTATGGGACCGGACGCCGTGACAACAGACAATACGTCACTGTCGGCGCCATTGCCGACGGCTGCAGGTAGTGAAGGCGGGAACCCGCACCCGGCGACTGCCAGTGAGGGAGAACAGGCAGCGAAGCCTGTGCCTGCCGCAACGCCGTCGAAGAAAGCCGCTGCGTCGACGCAGCACGCGAGCGGGGCGGCAACGCCGGCAGCGCGCCCGGCGCCCCATCACGCCACTCATGCTCACCGCAAGCCATCGCACGGCAAGGGTTCGCGGAAAGAGGATAGCGATGTGGACCTGATCGCCGCCCTGTTGTCGCGTGTGTCGCACGCCGACAAAGCGGGGGCCTCGGCGGTTCGGCGGGCCGCAGGCAACGGGGCGAATGCGCCAGCCAAGGGCAAGGTGGATGACCAGAACCGGGATATCGTCATGCCTCGGCAGAACGAGTCGCTCGCGCACCTGGTGCAGCGCTGCCGGGCGCTGGGCGTGGTCGAAGGCGAATTGTGCCGGATCCGGATCTGTTCAGGAAATTGGGGCAAGGATCCGGCTTGCCCCGTTACTCCGGAGGCTCCGTCGAACTAGCCGTTTCAGGGCGCGCAAGGCAGTGAAACGCTTACCTCCAGCCCTCCGCCTTCAATGTTTTTCAAGTCTATCGACCCGCCGTGCTGCTGCACGATGTTGCGGGCGATGGTGAGTCCCAGGCCGGTGCCGCCGGTGCTGCGCGAACGCGAATTTTCCAGCCGGTAGAACGGATCGAATACCCGCTCCTGCTCCTGTTCGGGAATGCCGGGGCCATGGTCGCGGATGCGTATGATGGCCCAGCCGTCTTCGCGGCCGGCGCTGACGTCGGCATGCTGGCCGTACTTGACGGCGTTGTCGAGCAGGTTGGTCAGGCAACGGCGCAACGCGAGCGGACGCGCCATCAGCGACAGATGGGCGCTGCCGCTCACGCGTACCGACTGGCCGGCGTCGATCGCGTCGTCACATACGCTTTCAACCAGCGAATCGAGATCGAGACGTTGCATCGGCTCCGTCGAATCCATGCTGCGCGCGAGATCCAGCCCTTCCTTGACCATGCCTTGCATTGCCGACAGATCGGCTACCAGTTTTTCGCGCAGTTCCGGATCGTCGACTTTTTCCAGCCGCAACCTGAGGCGCGTCAGCGGCGTCTGCAGATCGTGCGTGATGGCGGCGAGGATGTGCGAGCGTTGCTGGATGTGACGGCGTATCCGCGATTGCATCGCGTTGAATGCGGCCGCGGCCTGGCGGATCTCGATCGCGCCGCGCTCCGGCAGCGGCGGGCGTTCGATATCGTGGCCGAGCGCGGTGGCCGCCTCGGACAGCCGTTTCAGCGGGCGCATCGTCATGCGGGCGACGAAGGCGGCGAGCACGCCGATGCTGAGCAGGAACAGGATGCCGTAGATCCGGTAGTCGAAGCGCGGGGCGAACGGGGGCGGGCGCGGCGGCAGCACCGACAGGCGCAGCCGGGTGCCGTCGTGCAGCGTGACCAGCAGCGCTTCGCATCGCGGGCGGCCGTCAGCATGCCTGTGCGAAGAAGGGTGATGATCCGATGGCGGGCAATCGTCCGGGGCCAGTGGGGCCGATTCGATTCGGTGGCCTTGCGACAGGCGCCGGTCCAGCATCTCGGCGAGATCGCTACGCTGGGGCAGGGCCGATTCGCCGGGAGAGGCTAGGCGGGCGCGGATCCCGATGCCGGCGGCCGCGCTCAGGTAAGGCATGCGCAGGGGAGCCGGGACGGTTTCCAGCGACAGCAAGAATTCGGATATCCGTTCGACCGCATGATAGTCGCGGAACTCGCCAATCATGCGCTGGCGTTCGCTGCTGGCGAGATACAGCGTGAGCAGCACGCTGAGGACGACGCCGCCGATCAGGATCAGGAATACCCTGGTCGTCATCGAGCGGAACAAGACCTTCATTCCTTGGCGACCACGGTGGCGAGCACGTAGCCTTCGTTGCGCACGGTCTTGATGATCTGCGGCGAGCGCGCGTCTTCCCCGAGTTTCTGACGCAAGCGGCTGATCTGCAGGTCGATCGAGCGGTCGAACGGATCGGCATCGCGCCCCTGTGTCAGGTTCAGCAGCTGGTCGCGGCTGAGCACCCGGTTCGCATGGTCGAGCAAGACCTTCAATATCCGGTATTCGGCGCCCGACAATGCAACCACCACGCCGGCCGGATTGATCAGGTGGCGCGCGGTGAAATCCATGGTCCAGCCGGCAAAGCGCATCTGCTGCGGCTGCCCGGTTTCCATGCTGGGCGGCAGCGCCTGCGTGCGGCGCAGCACGCTGCGGATGCGGGCGAACAGTTCGCGCGGTTCGAACGGCTTGGGCAGGTAGTCGTCGGCGCCCATCTCCAGTCCGAGGATACGGTCCACCGGCTCGCCGCGGGCGGTCAGCATGATGACCGGAATGCTGGAACGGGTGCGCAGCGTGCGGCACAGCGTCAGCCCGTCATCGCCGGGCAGGTTGAGATCGAGCACGATCAGGTCGATGCGCGCTTCATCCAGTGCTTTCCACATGGCCTTGCCATCGCCGGCGGTCAAGGCGCGATACCCGTTCTTTTCCAGGTATTCGGCAAGCAGCGTGCTGATTTCGCGGTCGTCGTCGACGATCAGGATTTGGGATGCGGGTTCCATGGGCATGATTATGGCAAGGCGATGCGGGTTCCGGCAGCGGAATTGTATCGCGCTGTTTCGCCGCAAGCGCCTGATACAGCGCGATACAAAGCCGGCAATGAAACTTACCTGCGGCTACAAGCGCCGCTGCGCCTGACACCGGTACGATACATCGAAGCCGCATGATCGGTTCCGTGCACTGCACATTCAGGTGAATACCAATTTGCAAAGGAACGATGATGAAGAAATTTCGCAAGCATCTGTTGATCGGCGTAGCTGCGCTCACTCTCGGAGCGGGAACGGTGGCGGCATATGCGGAACATCCGGGCTGCGACGGCCATGGACCGGGGCACGGCGCGAGCGCCGGCCATGGGAAATTCGGCGAGCGGATGAGGCAGCGCATGGAGCAGCGGATAAACGAGCTGCATGCCAAGCTCAAGCTGGATACCACCCAGGAGTCGGCATGGAAGGAATACGTCGCCAAAATGCGCCCGGAAGCGCCGCCGCAGCGGCCGCAGCGTCCGGATCCGGCCGAATCCGGAAAGCTGACGGCGCCGGAACGGATGGACAGGATGGTGACGTTGATGAAGCAGCGCGAAGCCCGGATGGAAGAGCGCGCGGCTGCGACCCGGACTTTCTATGCGACGCTCACGCCGCCGCAGCAGCAAGTGTTCAACGATGCATTCCCGGGGCGGCATCACCGGCCGGAGCACGGCGCACCGCACTGAGCGGCAGCAGGAATACAGCGGGAGAGAAGGGCAAGAGCGAGGACGAGGGCGGCTTTTCCCTTCCGCTGTTCTGTCGCCGGTTCAATGCAGCTTGATGCGCGGGTTGCGTACCCGGTCGATGGTTTCTGCCCAGGTTGCCAGCCAGGTATAGAACCAGCCGTTGATCGCGATCTGGTGCTGCTTGTGCAGCGCCCAGTACATCCATTTCGCGATCGTGCCTTCGATGAACACCGAGCCGCGCGCGACCGCGCCCATCAGGCTGCCGACCGTGCTGTAACTGCCCAGCGATACCAGCGAGCCGCGGTCCTTGTAGGTGTATTCGAGCAGCGGTTTTCCAGCCAGCATACGGGTCAGCGATTTGGCCAGCAGCGCTGCCTGCTGGTGCGCCGCCTGCGCGCGCGGCGGCACCGGCGGCTCGCCTTCGCCCTGCGGGCAGGCGGCGCAGTCTCCCATTGCGAAGACCGACGTATCGCGCGTGGTCTGCAGGGTGCGATGCACGACTAGCTGGTTGATCCGATTGGTTTCCAGTCCGTCCAGGTCTTTCATGAAGTCGGGGGCCTTGATGCCGGCTGCCCACACCACGATATCGCTCGGGATGAAGGTGCCGCTGGCCATCTTCACGCCATCCTTCGATACCTCGACCACTTTTTCGTCGGTGTGGATTTCGATGTGCAGCTCGCGCAATTCGCGCGCGACCGCGCTGGACAGGCGTTCCGGGAGCGCCTGCAGCAGGCGCGGTGCGGCATCGACGACGACGATTTTCAGGTCCTTCTCGGGATCGATGTTGGCCAATCCATAGCTGGACAGGATCTTGGCAGTCATGTGCAGTTCCGCCGACAGTTCGACGCCGGTGGCACCGCCGCCGATGATGGTGACCGTGAAGTGTCTCTTGCCAAAGCCGTTGCCGCTCGCCTGTGCGCGCAAGCAGGAGTTCACCAGCCGCTGGTGGAAGCGTTCGGCTGCGTCCGGCGAATCGAGCATGATGCTGTGCTCGCGCACGCCCGGGGTGCCGAAGTCGTTGGTCTGGCTGCCGAGCGCGAGCACCAGCGTGTCGTAGCCGATTGCCTGGCGCGGCAGGATTTCCTCGCCCGTTTCTTCGTCCCAGGTGGGCGCCAGATAGATTTCCTTGCTTTCCCGGTTCAGCCCGTCCATGCGCCCGAGCCGGAAGGCGAAGTGGTGTGCGCGCGCCAGCGCCAGGTATTCGAGCTCGTCCACATGCGTATCCAGCGTGCCGGCGGCGACCTGGTGCAGCAGCGGCTTCCATAGATGGGTGCGGGCGGCATCGATCAGCGTGATGTTCGCCTTGTTTTTCCTGCCCAGCTTCTTGCCGAGGCGAACCGCGAGTTCCAGTCCGCCGGCGCCGCCGCCGACGATGGTAATGCGATGCGGGGGCGTAGCGGGTTGCCGATTCAATCCATTCTCCTTTGAGAAGACAGTCGGAAAAGAAATGCCGGACGGACAGCTTGTCGAGCGCAAAATTATAAACGCAGTATGTCCGTATCTTCCGAAATCATGTTGATGCTTCTTTAATTCCTTCCCGGCTATGCACGAAATCGCCGGCGCGCTGCTCCAAAGTGAATCGAGAGTGAAGCAGGGAAATTTTTTCAGGATGCAGGCACGATAACGATGTGCAAGACCGCCTTCCGGGTTTTCTTGCGCGGCAGGCGTTCTTCAATGAAACCATGGTGCGGGACCCGGACCGGCTCCCCTACCGACCAGTGCAGTTGCTGTTCGGTTCCTCGCAGACATCGGGAAGGCGGCGCGCAGCGTGGGATCCGAACACGGACCGGATTACATGAAATCCCGGCTTTTGGTCGTGAGCCGTCCGAGCAATGGCGACAGGTCCAGCAGCATTTTTGCAACCAGGTGCCGCACCTTGCTCTCGCATTGCCAGATGCCGTATACGCCCAGCAGGTGCGCGCCCAGCAATTCCTTGCGATAGCGCTCGATCAGCGCCGGCCAGACGATCACGTTCACCGGCCCGGTTTCGTCTTCCAGCGTGACGAACATGGTGCCGCTGGCGGTTTGCGGCCGTTGCCGCACGGTGACGATGCCGCAGGCGCGCGCGAATTGGCCGTTTTCAAAGGTGTTCAGCACCTCGGCCGGCAGGAAGCGTTTCTTCGCCAGCAGCCGCCGCAGCAGTGCCAGCGGATGCCGCCCCAGAGTCAAGCCCAGCGCACGGTAGTCGGCGACGATTTGCTCGCCTTCGGCCGGCGCCTGCAGCAAGAGCGGATCTTCCGCCGCCGGTGCCGCCCGCAGCAGATCCTTGCCGGATTCAGCTGCCAGCGACTGCCACAGCGCCTGGCGCCGGTGGCCGGCCAGCGCTTTCAATGCGTCGGCTTCGGCCAGCGCCTGCAGGTCTCGGCGTGTCAGCTGCGCGCGCCGCGCCAGTTCCTGCAGTTCCGAAAAACCGGCACCACTGCGTGCCGCCATGATTTGCAGCGCGGCTTCGCGGCTCAGTCCACGCACCATCTGCATGCCCAACCGTACCGCCGGCTGCGAATCCGTGCCTGCCGTGCCCATCGTGCCCACTTCCAGCGTGGTTTCCCAGTCGCTGTGGCAGACATCGACCGGGCGGATTTCGACACCATGGCGGCGCGCATCCTGCACCAGCTGCGAAGGCGAATAAAACCCCATCGGCTGGCTGTTGAGCAGCGCCGCCAGGAATACGGCCGGCTCATGCCGCTTGATCCATGAACTGGCATACGCGAGCAGCGCGAAACTCGCCGCATGGCTTTCCGGGAAACCGTATTCGGCGAAGCCTTCGATCTGGCGCACGATCGCCTCGATGAATTCTTCCTCGTAACCTTTTTCAGCCATGCCGCGCCTGAGCTTTTCCTGGTACTGCCCGAGATCGCCCTTGCGCCGCCAGGATGCCATCGAGCGCCGCAAGCGGTCGGCGTCGCCGGCGCTGAAATTCGCCGCCAGCATCGCGATCTGCATCACCTGTTCCTGGAAGATCGGCACGCCGCAGGTGCGCTCCAGCGCCGGCTTGATTTCGTCTTTCGGATAGCTGACCGGCTCCAGCTTCTGGCGGCGGCGCAGGAACGGATGCACCATCCCGCCCTGGATCGGTCCCGGCCGCACGATCGCGACCTGGATCACCAGGTCGTAGAAGGTCTGCGGACGCAGGCGCGGCAGCATCGTCATCTGCGCCCGGCTTTCGATTTGGAATACGCCGATGGTGTCGGCTTCGCTGATCATCGCGTAGGTGGCCGGATCTTCCGGTGGAATGTCCTGCAGCCGGAACGGCATCCCGCGCCGCTGCCCGATCAGCTCCAGCGCGCGCCGGATCATGCTCAGCATGCCGAGCGCGAGAATGTCGACCTTGAGCAGCCCGAGCGCATCCAGATCGTCCTTGTCCCATTGCACCACGCTGCGATCCTCCATCGCCGCATTCTCGATCGGCACCAGCCGCGACAGCTTGCCGCGCGCGATCACGAAGCCGCCCGGATGTTGCGACAAATGGCGCGGGAAGCGCATCAGCTTTTCCGCGAGATCGGCCCACAGCAGCGCGATCGGCGATTCCGCATCCAGCCCGCATTCGGTGAAGCGCGCTGCCAGTCCGGTCTTGCCGTCCCACCAGCGATGCGATTTCGCGACCTGGTCGACGATGCCCGGATCGACACCGAGCGCCTTGCCGACGTCGCGCAGCACGCTGCGCGGCTTGTAGCTGATCACCACCGCGGCCAATGCCGCGCGCCGGCGGCCGTACTTGCGGTAGATGTACTGGATCACTTCCTCGCGCCGCTGGTGTTCGAAGTCGACGTCGATGTCGGGCGGCTCGTTGCGTTCCTTCGAGATGAAGCGTTCGAACAGCATGGTGCCGCGCGCCGGATCGACTTCGGTGATGCCGAGGCAGTAGCAGACCGCCGAATTGGCGGCGGAACCGCGGCCCTGGCACAGGATGCCCTGGCTGCGGGCGAAGCGTACGACATCGTAGACGGTCAGGAAGTAGGGCTCGTATCCCAGTTCCGCGATCAGCGCCAGCTCGTGTTCGAGTTGTGCGCGCACCGTGTCCGGGAGGCCGCTCGCGAAGCGCCTGCGGGCGCCGGCCAGGGTTTCCCGGCGCAGGTAAGTGGCGGCGGTCTGGCCGGCAGGAACCAGCTCCTCCGGGTATTCGTAGCGCAGTTCATCGAGCGAGAAGCTGCACCGTCCGGCGATGTCCAGCGTGGCGGCGAGCGCAGCCGGCGGATAGATGTTCCCCAGCCGCAGCCGCGAACGCAGGTGCTGCTCCGCATTCGGCGCCAACTGGTAGCCGCATTCGGCTACCGGGGTGCCGAGCCGGATTGCAGTCAGCGTGTCCTGCAGTGGCTTGCGCGAGCGTACGTGCATGCAGACGTCGCCGGTGGCGACCAGCGGCAGCCCGGTCTTCTGCGCGACCTGTTCGAGGACCGTCCGATGCTGCTCATCGCGCGCCTGGTGCAACAGCGTAAGCGCGATCCAGGCGCGCTCCGGAAAGGCCTCCGCCAGCCAGCGTGCCTGCCGCTCGAGTGTGTCGGCCGGTACGCCATGTGCCGGCGTCAGGATCGCCAGGCAATCCGGCATGCCGCGCAGATGCGCATGCTCCGGACACGGGCCAGCCAGGTCGGCCGGCATCAGCCGGTAATGGCCTTTGGTGGAACGGGTGCGCGCCAGCGTGATCAGTTCGCACAGGTTGCCGTAGCCCTCGCGGTTCTGCGCCAGCAGGATCAGCGAAAAAGCGGGGCTGCCGTCGTCAGGCTGCAAACGGAAGAGG
>CBIHOK010000142.1:0-10138 GCA_966211575.1 uncultured Noviherbaspirillum sp. | reverse complement strand
GCCAATCCCGATGAACGGCAAAGAAATAACCGGCAGTGAACGACGGCAGAGGCATTCGTGACCAGTAAAACCGATTTTCAATGGACTTCTTCAGCCCGCACCGACACCGGCCTGGTGCGCCAGAAAAACGAGGATGCCTTCCTTGAGCGGCCGCAACGCCGGGTATGGGTGGTCGCCGACGGCATGGGAGGACATGCGCTGGGAGAACTCGCGAGCCGCATGATCGTTGAGTCGCTGGATCAACTTGCCCCGCAGGATAGCCTGGAGAAGATGCGCGGCGCGGCGCGCGAGCGGTTGCAGGCGGTAAACCGGCAATTGCGCGCCGAAGCGGACAATCGGGGGCTGCAGGTGATCGGCAGCACCGTGGTTGTGCTGCTGGCGCACGGTTCCGCATGCAGCTATCTGTGGGCAGGCGACAGCCGCCTTTATTTGTATCGCGGCGGTCGACTCACTGCGCTCACCCGCGACCACAGCCAGATCGAGGAATTGCGCGCGCTCGGCGGCCAGATCGACGAAGCGCTGCTGCAACCGGCGCGCAACCTGATCACGCGCGCAGTCGGCGCCTGGGACACGATAGAACTCGACGACGGCAGCCTGGATGTCGAGGACGGCGACGTCTTCCTGCTATGCAGCGACGGTCTCAGCAACGAAGTCGACGAGCAGCAGCTCTGCGCCGCGCTGGCATGCGGCGACTGCGAACAGGCGGCGGCGATGCTGGTTGATCTCGCGCTCCAGGGCGGCGGACGCGATAACATTTCCGCGGTCGTGATTCGTGCGGACGCAGGATCCGATACGGAAAAGCCGCGTTGAATCGGACGCGTTGAAACAATGCCGGTGATACGGTCGGCGACTGCCGGGCGAGCTGCATGAACCGCCCGGCACGGCTTTAGCCGCTTTCTCCGCAATGCGTATTCGGTCCGGATGGCGCCGTCGCGGCAAAAGCGAAGGCAGATGGCGGCAACTTCGCGTATCGACGAAACTCCGCCGGGCCGCCCACCGGCGTCAGGCCTTCTTCCAGGCCCGATATTCGGAAAAGATTCCCAGTTCCACGTGACGATCGACATCGACAAAACCGGCGTCCTCCAGCGTACGCATCACGCTTGCCGGCTTTGCACAGGCTTCGATGGTGTCCCAGTAGTAGCGCCACAGCACCGACGTGTCGCGATTGCGCAGTGCGATCTTTGCCAAGGCCGGCACCACGCCACGCAAATACGCTTTGAGCAGCATCTTGCGCAGCGCGCTCTCGGGACAGGTGATCTCCAGCACGCACAGGCGTCCGCCCGGCTTCAGCACGCGATGGAATTCGGCGAATGCCAGCGACAGGTCGCTGATGTGTCGCAGCGCATAACCCATGCTGAGGAAATCGAAACTGTTGTCGGGGAACGGAATCTGTTCCGCGCGCCCTTCGACCACGTTCACGCCGGCCGGTACCTGCGCATTTTTCAGCATGCCGGGACTGGGATCGACGCCTGTCACACCGGTGGGATCGCCGATGATGGCAGCCGCCTGCTTCGCGACCAGCCCGGTTCCCATGCCCACGTCGATCACCCGCATGCCCGGCTTCAGGCCGGCGCGCAGCAGCGCCTGGTTCCGGTACCAGGAACCGGAACCGAAACCCAGCAGGGTTTCAATCCGGTCGTAGTCGGCGGCAGTGCTGTCGAACATGCGCCCGACCCAGCCCCGTCGTTCTTCTTCATTGCGGTAGTAATCGGTCAACGGGGCGTGCGGTGCGTGAACGATCGGATCGTTTGCAGAAATAGGGTCGGGCATGATATCGACGTAAAAGGTTGGGTAACGATGTTGACAGGGCTCCGGGTGCATCTGGCCCAATGCTGCCGGCCCGAAAGACGGAACCGGCGGCGCCGGTACGTCCACGCGGACCGATACAGTAAACCAAAAAGCTTCGCCTTATCAACCACGGTGTCAAGCGCACCGACGAACGGTAGCAGCCGGCCAGGCTGGAGCAGCGCCATGCACCTTGACGAACGGCGTTCGCCATGTGGCTTTCCTGCTATCTACACAGGAAAAAAATGATGTTAAAGTCTCGTCCGAAATCAACTGGACCCCCGGATTTTTCATGACCGCCATGGATGTCAACGCAGGCACCGCCAGCGAAAGCCGCGAATGCGATGTGCTCATCATTGGAGGCGGACCCGCCGGCTCCACCGCTGCCGCACTGCTGGCCGAAAAAGGCTATCGCGTTACCCTCGTCGAGAAAGCGCGGCATCCGCGCTTCCATATCGGCGAGTCCCTGCTGCCGGCCAATCTGCCGCTGTTCGACAAGCTGGGCGTGGCCGAACAGGTGCGCGCGATCGGCATGATGAAATGGTCGGCCGAATTCGTGTCGCCCTGGCACGAGCACAAGCAAACTTTCAATTTTGCCGATGCGATCGACAAGTCGATGCCGCACGCGTACCAGGTACAGCGCGCCGAATTCGACGAAATCCTGATTCGCAATGCACAGCGCAAGGGCGCGCACGTGATCGAAGGCTGTCGGGTCAACGATGTCGAGTTTCTACCGGACGGCCAGGGCGCCATCGTGCAAACCCGGCACGATGATCAAACCGGCCAGACGGCCGAAACCTGGCGCGCGCGTTTCGTGCTCGACGCATCCGGCCGCGACACCTTCCTCGCCAACCGCTTCAAGGCCAAGGTGCGCAACGAAAAGCACAACAGCACCGCGCTCTATGCCCATTTCGCCGGTGCACGCCGCAACAAAGGCAAGGCCGAGGGCAATATCACGATATTCTGGTTCGACCATGGCTGGTTCTGGTTCATCCCTCTCGCCAACGGCAACACCAGCGTCGGCGCCGTGACCTGGCCGTACTATCTGAAAACGCGCAAGAAACCGCTTGGGGAATTTCTGAAGGATACGATCGCGCTCTGCCCTCCGCTGCAACAGCGGCTGGAGGGCGCGCAAATGGTGTCGGAAGCGGAAGCAACCGGCAATTACTCCTACAGCTGCGACCGTACTCACGGCAGCAACTACCTGCTGCTGGGCGACGCCTATGCATTCGTCGATCCGGTGTTTTCCTCCGGCGTCATGCTGGCCATGAACAGCGCCTTTGCCGGCGCCGAGACGGTCGACGTGTGTCTGCGCGAACCGGCGCGGGCAGCCGCCGCGCTGCGCCGCTTCGACAGGATCACGCGGGTCGGACCCCGGCAGTTTTCCTGGTTCATCTACCGCATCACCAACCCGACCATGCGCGATCTGTTCATGGGGCCGCGCAATTTCCTGCGCATGCAGGAAGCGCTGCTGTCGGTGCTGGCCGGCGACGTGTTCGGCCGCACCCGGATCGGCCCTTCGCTGTTCGCATTCAAGTGCCTTTACTACGGCATGTCCGTGCTGCACCTGAAGCGCACGCTCGCCGCCTGGCGCACGCGCAAGCGCAATATCCGCAGCGTCGACCTGGCAGGCGGGACCGCCAATTGAACGCGATCCCGACTACGCACCTGCTGTGCGCCTATCTGCCTGCCGGAGATTTGTCGGACGCGCTGCACCGGACGGACGGCGGCGTGTTGGGCGCGCTGTGTTTTTCCGGCGATGCCGGCACTGCCGCGGCTACTGCCTCGACCGCACCCGTGATGCAGGTTCCGATGCCGGCGATCGATGCAGGGATCCGCAGCGGTGCCTGCGAAATATGGGCTTCCGGCGGAGAATTCGCCCATGGCATGCACCACGGGGTTCACTACGGCCACAACGATTCGATCCTGTTCGGCGCAATCCAGCTCGATGAAGCGCAATTCGATGCAGACACCGCGCGCGGCGCCGGCAAGACGCCGCTGCAGCAGGCGGCCGAAACCGCCTACCGCGCGCTGTTCGATGTGACAGGAACGCTGAATTTTCCGCACATCCTGCGCATCTGGAATTACATTGCGAACATCAACGGCGACAGCCACGGAATGGAACGCTATCGCCAGTTCAACATGGGGCGCCACGACGGTTTCCTCGCCAGCGGCCGGCAGGTGCTGGACGGCGTACCGGCGGCATCCGCAGTCGGCTTCCGCGAGGGGCCGCTCACCATCTATTTCCTCGCCGCCCGCGATACGGTGCCAGTCGCCATCGAAAATCCGCGGCAGGTCAGCGCCTACCGCTATCCGCAGGAATACGGACCGCGTAGCCCCACCTTTTCGCGCGCCAGCGTGGCGCGCCTGGGCAGCGACGACGTGCTGTTCCTGTCCGGCACCGCCAGCATCGTCGGTCACCGCACGCTGCACGCGGGCGACGTGGTCGCGCAGACGCGCGAAACGCTGGCAAACATCGCGGCCCTGGTGGCCGAGGCCAACCGGGTGGCGCCACAGGCCGGCTTTTCGCTGCAAGACCTGTGCTACAAGGTATACGTGCGCCATGAGACGGATGTGGACGCGATCCAGCGCGAATTGCGGCAAATCCTCGGCGAGTCGGCTGCACTGATGTTCCTGCGCGCCGACATCTGCCGGGCCGACCTGCTGATGGAAATAGAAGCAACGGCCGGCCATCCGCTGGAATTCGAGATCCCGCAATCTTGCACTTGATGCAAGACATTCCGCGTCCCGATCATTTATCATGGACGGATCGATGAACATCGGACGGACAGCCGTTTCGGATTTACCTTGAAATCGATGAAATTTTGCTTGCGCGTCTTGCTGGCGGCCTACGGATACGCAGTCTTCTATCTTGGTTTGCTCTGGTTCGGCCTGCTGTGCCTGCTGTGGTCGCTGTTCGCGGTGATCCTGCATCCGCTGCTTCCCGCGGGACTGGGGCGTCCGCTGGGCCGCTGGGTCATCATGGCGGCATTCCGCCTGTTCCTGGGCTCGCTATCGCTGTCGGGGCGCTTCCGTTTCGACCTGCGCGAACTCGACGTGCTGCGCGGCGAAAAGGCCTTGATCATCGCTCCCAACCATCCGTCGCTGTGGGACGCCGTGCTGATCGTATCGCGCCTGCCCGACGTGGCCTGCGTGATGAAGGCGGACGTGATCAACAATATTTTCCTGGGCGCCGGCGCCCGGCTGGCGCGTTATATACGAAACGAATCGCTGCGCCGCATGATCGTGCTGGCGGTAGCGGACCTGCAGCGCGGTAGCCATCTGCTGCTGTTCCCGGAAGGGACGCGCACGGTGCAGCCGCCGATCGGTCCGCTCAAGGGCAGCATAGGCGTGATCGCGAGCCGTGCCGGCGTACCGGTGCAAACCGTCATCATCGAGACCGATTCGCTGTTCCTGACCAAGGGTTGGCCGGTGTACCGCAAGCCGTGCCTGCCGATGCATTACCGCGTGCGGCTCGGCCGCCGCTTCGAGGCACCGGCCGACGGCGCAGCCCTCATGAGCGAGCTCGAACATTACTTTGCCGCCGAACTGGGTACGCCGGCTACGGCGTGTCCGGGTGCGGAAAGCACGGCAAACGCAGGCAACCCGGCCGAGGGATTGGCCGCCGCCCAGCCCAAGACCGTCGCGTTGCGCTGAACCCGATCGAAAGCTCCGATGACCTTACCCTCCTCCACTCACCTGGTCCTGATTCCCAGCTATAACCCCGGCCCCAAGGTCTACGAGACGGTGCGCGCCGCACGGCAGTACTGGAATCCCGTGTGGGTGGTGGTCGACGGCAGCAGCGACGGTACCGCCGCGGGCCTGCAGGCGATGGCCGCAGAAGATCCGGGCTTGCGCGTGATCGCGCTCGCAACCAATTCCGGCAAGGGAGCGGCGGTGCTGCACGGCCTCGACCTCGCCGCAGAACAAGGCTATACGCACGCGCTGACCATGGATTCGGACGGCCAGCACCCGGCCGACCTGATTCCCGCGTTCATGGAAAAATCCGCGGCGGATCCCGGCGCCATGGTGCTGGGCGTGCCGGTATTCGATGCCAGCGCGCCCAGCCTGCGCGTGAAGGGACGGCAGGTCTCGAACTGGTGGGCCAACCTGGAAACCCTGTGGTCCGGCATCGGCGATTCGCTGTTCGGGTTTCGCGTCTATCCGATCGCGCCGCTGCGCGCGGTGATGCGCGGCCAGCGCTGGATGCGGCGTTTCGATTTCGACCCGGAGGCGGTGGTGCGGCTATGCTGGCGCGGCGTGCGTCCGCTCAACATGCGGGCGCCGGTGCGCTATTTCAGCGTGGATGAAGGCGGGGTATCCCATTTCCGTTACCTGCGCGACAACACGCTGCTGACCTGGATGCACACCCGGCTGTTCTTCGGATTCGCGCTGCGCCTGCCGCTGCTGCTGGCGCGCAAGTTGCGCCAATCGTAAGTTGATTTTGTAAGTTGATTTTTCCGGGATCCGTAGATCACTAAATCAGTCCGCCGTTGATTGAAATGACCTGGCCGGTGATGTAGGCAGCGCGCGGCGACGCCAGGAACGAAACCAGGTCCGCCACTTCTTCCGGTTTGCCGGCGCGCTTCATCGGCACCATGCGCGCGATGGTCTGCGCATCGAAGGCGCCGGCTATCATCTCGCTGTCGATAATTCCCGGTGCCACCGCATTGACGGTAATGCCGCGGCTCGCACATTCCAGCGCGAGCGACTTGGTGGCGGCGTTGAGCGCGCCCTTGGCCGCCGAATAATTGACCTGCCCGCGATTGCCGGTCAGCGCCGCAACCGAAGAAACGTTGACGATGCGCCCCCAGCGGCTGCGTATCATCGGCATCATCAAGGCCTGGGTGACGTGGAAAAAACCGTTGAGCGATACGTCGATCACGCGCTGCCACTGGTCGGCGCGCATGCCCGGAAACACCGCGTCGTCGTGGATGCCGGCATTGTTGACCAGCACCTGGATCGGCTCGTCCTCCACCAGCGGCTGCAGCGCGGCGGCGACCGCGTCGGCGTCGGTCACATCGAATACCAGCACCCCGGCGCGCCCGCCCGCCGCCGTGATCGTGTCGGCCACCTGCTGCGCCTGCTCGCGGCGCCGGTTGGCATGGACCAGCACATGATAGCCGTCGGCCGCGAGCTGCCGGCACAACGCCGCGCCGAGCACGCCGCTGCCGCCTGTCACCAGCGCCCGCTTGATCGAAGTATTCGTCATTGTCTTGCCTGTCATCGGTGCGCCGAGCCCACGGGGCCGGCATCGAGAACCACCGCCGCGCGCCCTTCCAGCAGGAGCTGCCCGGCGGCCTGAATCGTGAAATCGTACAAGATGCTGTTGCCGTCGCCGCTGAAGCGTTCGACGCGCACCGCCAGGTCGGCCGCGATATCGTCCAGGCGCCCGACACGCAGCCGCGTACCCCGCACGCTGGCCAGGAAGCCCTGGCGCGGCGCCTGCTCCGCTTGCCCGACGAGCGCGGCATGCACCGCCATCGCCTGCGCCGCATATTCGATGCCGCAAGCGGCTGCGAGGCGTCCGCGGGCGCGCAGCGGGTTGTCGCTGGCGCGGTGGCTCACCGCAGCGCACAGCACGAACTGTTCGCTCCAGTCCTCGACCCGGTCCAGCAGGCACATGTTGCCCCGGTGCGGGACATGTGCGGCAATCCACTTGCTGTCTAGCACGGCAGCACTTCCACCGCCAGGCGGCCGTGATCGAGATAGTCGATCACCACCCGCTTGCTCTCGCGGCGCGCCAGTGCCGCCAGCAGCGGCAGGCTGCGGGCGGCGGGAATGGCGGCACGCAGGCTTTCCAGGGCCGGTTCGGAAAGGCGGTCCGCCGCTTCCCGGCTCATCGCAACCCGGATCTCGGCCAGCGATCTTTCGCTGCGCCGCGGCGACAGCAACAGCGCGACGCCCATCTCGTCCGGGATCGGCCGCGTCTTCCGCAGCGGTTCCGGGTAGGTGGTGTCGCAGGCGATCAGCAGGGCATCGACGCGGTCGACCGCCACCTGGCTCAGTGCTTCCAGCAGCCCGGCGCCGAAGCTGGCGTCGAACGCGGACAGCACCGAAGACGGCGCCCTCGCTCCCGTCGCGATGCTCCAGTAGCCGGCAGCTGCGTTGTGCACCGAATTGTGGAAGCGGGTCGGCGAGATCAGCCGGTCGTCGGATGCCAGCATCTGGCAGATTTCATGGCAGTTGTAACCGTCGCCGCCGGAAGCCGAAAACACGGTCGCCAGCGATGCCGTGTCGCGTCCGGCATGGGCGGCCGCCTCGATGCCGACCGCCAGCGACAATTTGACGATCGCGCCGCAACGGCGTCGCTCGGCCGGCGGCAGCGACGCAGGCGCGGGCAGCACCGTCTTGTCCGGCTGGTATGCGCTGGCGCCCGCCAGCACCGACTGTCCGCCGGTCCAGCCGTTAAAGCCCGGACCAAGCAGGCCGATGCCGTCGATGTATGCGGTCAAGGCGTTCATGCTTGCTCCTTGCCCAGGACCAGGCTGCAGTTGGTGCCGCCGAAGCCGAACGAATTGCTGAGCACGCGCGCGACCGCCTGTTCACGGTTTTCCAGCAGGTAGTCGAGCGGCAGGTCTGGATCGATGCGTGTCGTGTTCAAGCCCGCCGGCAGCAGGCCGTGCCGCAGTGCCAGCGCGCAGATGATTGCCTCGACTCCGCCGGCCGCGCCCAGCGTATGGCCGGTCGCTCCCTTGGTCGAACTGCAGGGCACCGACGCGCCAAAGAGGTCGATCACCGCCCTGCCCTCGGACGCGTCGTTGCTCATGGTCGCGGTGCCGTGCAGGTTGATGTAATCGATCTGTTGCGGCGCCAGGCCGGCTGCATTCAGCGCATCCTGCATCGCGATCCTCGCACCCAGCCCTTCGGGGTGCGGCGACGACATGTGATAGGCGTCGCTCGATTCGCCGATGCCGAGCAACATCACGGCATCGTCCGGCATGCGGTCGGGTTGCCGCTCCAGCAGCACCAGCGCGGCCGCCTCGCCGATCGAAATGCCGCTGCGCGCGGCGTCGTAGGGCTGGCAGGGCTGCGGCGACGTCAGGCCGAGCGAGTTGAATCCGTACAGCGTGGTCAGGCACAGCGAATCGACGCCGCCGACCAGCGCCGCATCGATCAATCCGGCCTCGATCATGCGGCGCGCCGAACCGAATACCTTCGCGCTCGACGAGCAAGCCGAGGATACGGTGGCGGCGGGGCCGGTCAAGCCGAAATAGCGCTGCGCGAAATCGGTGGCCGAGAAGGTGTTGTGCGTCGTGCCGTAGACGAAGTCTGGAGGCAGTTCGCCGCTGACGGCATCGCGCCGCCGGTAGGCGAGCTCGGTCTGCAGGATGCCGGCGGTACTGGTGCCGAGGAATACGCCGACCCGATCGCGGCCGTAGCGGGCGGCAGCCGCCTCCACCGCTTCGGCAAAGCCGTCCTGCTCCAGCGCGAGTTGCAGCAGGCGGTTGTTGCGGCAATCGAAGGACCGCAGGTCGGAACGGATCGCGACATCGTCGACGCCGGCGGCGGCGCCGATATAGGTATCGAGTTCAACCGTATCGAAGTCGCAGCGCGTCAGTCCGCTCTTGCGTTGGCGCAGCGACTCCAGCGTTTGCGAAAGCCCGCGACCGATACAGCTGGTCATCGTGTAATGCGAGAGAATGAGCGGGTTCAAATCAGGGATGCCAGTCAGAGATGCAATTCAGAGATGCAAAAAAGCCAAGGATGAGAAAAAGCTGGTCCGATTTTACCCAAGTTTCGCGACCAGAAGGATATTGGCGAACGGCGTGCCCTGGTTCATCGGCAGCGTGTCCACGGAAAAGCCGAGCGCGCGCAACGCGGCCTGCCATTCCGGCAGAGGCCGGCAGTACAGGCGGCTGTTGCGATGGCCGCGGATGAAAGTCACGACGTGATCGACCAGTACGCTGAACCGGAACGGCAATCCGCCGCTCGCGTCGCCGACGCGCAGGATCAGCGTGCCTTTCGGCGCCAGCGCATCGCGCACGCGCCGCAGCACGTCATTCTGCGCCTCGATGTTCACATAGTGCAGCACGTCGAGAATGACGACTGCATCGGCCTTGCCGAAGTCCGCCTTGCACATGTCGCCCACGGTAAACTCGGCCGCGTTCCCGAGTGCCTGGCGTGCCCGCGCCACGTCGCGCGGCATCAGTTCGATGCCGTGGATTGCCGCGGGTGCCGGCGCTTTCGGCCAATCGGCCGGCCACTCGCCCGCCTCCCACATCGCATGGGCCGCCAGCAGCCATGACGCCAGCAAGCCCTGCCCGCAGCCGATATCGACGATGCGCGCATGGTCCGGAATCAGGCCATGTCGCAGCAGGCCGGCGAACACCGGGTCGCCGCCCAGCTTGCC
>CBIHOK010000141.1:0-10184 GCA_966211575.1 uncultured Noviherbaspirillum sp. | reverse complement strand
CGGCTGCACGTTCGGATGCGCGTTGCCGTTCACTGCCGAGTAGGCAGCTCAGAAAATACGGCGGATCAGTAATCACCGCGTCAACCTGTTCACTGCCGAGTAGGCAGCTCAGAAATGCCAAGACACCTTTTTGCTGACTATTCATTTGTTCACTGCCGAGTAGGCAGCTCAGAAAGCCGGCATTGACCCTGCTGGACGTTCGCGCAAGTTCACTGCCGAGTAGGCAGCTCAGAAACTGAACGCACGGACAATTTGCGGCGCTCAACAGTTCACTGCCGAGTAGGCAGCTCAGAAAGAACGGGTTGAACGACACCAGCTTGACCCACAGTTCACTGCCGAGTAGGCAGCTCAGAAAGGCTCGATGCACTCTTTTCCGGCCGCGCCTTCGTTCACTGCCGAGTAGGCAACTCAGAAAGACATGCAACGCTGCTCCTTGCAGTGATAGCGGTTCACTGTCGAGTAGGCAGCTCAGAAAAGGGGGCGCGCCTTGTTCTTCGCCGCCACGTAGTTCACTGCCGAGTAGGCAGCTCAGAAATGCAGGACGATGGCAATGTCGGCCTGGTCGCCGTTCACTGCCGAGTAGGCAGCTCAGAAAATCGTCGGCTGCACGTTCGGATGCGCGTTGCCGTTCACTGCCGAGTAGGCAGCTCAGAAATTGCCGAGATCCGCGACGGCGATACCCTGATCGTTCACTGCCGTGTAGGCAGCTCAAAACGGTCACCCTAGACTAGGGTGACCAGTGAGGTGGTTCACTGCTGCGTAGGTGGAATGTCAACTCTACTTCACACGCCCGTCGCATGCTCCACCACCAACTGCACCCGCGTCACCCCATTGAACTCATTCCCATCCAGCCGATAAGCGACCTGCACCCGCTCCGGCAGCGCTTCCGCGTGCCCGAACCAGATCGCATCGAAGCGCTTGCCGTTCTTTTCCAGCAGCAGCTTCAGGTGCTTCTCCTTCAACACGCGCTGGTTCAGCACCGTGAATTCGTCGCAGAACACCGGGGGCGGGAAACCCTGGCCCCAGACCTGGCCGTCCAGCAGTTCGATGAACTGGGTGCTGAAGTAGGCTTCTTCGAGCGGACCGTCGGTTTCGATCACGCGTTCCAGTTGCGCCTGGCCGAGCCACTCGCGGCCCACTGCCTCGAATGCGGCCGCGAACGCGTCGAACGCATCGGCGCGAATCGTGAGGCCCGCAGCCATCGCGTGGCCGCCGAATTTTTCGATCAGGCTGGGGGCGTGCTTCGAGACCAGGTCGAGGGCGTCGCGCAGGTGGAAGCCGGCGATCGAGCGGCCGGAGCCCTTGATCAAGCCGTCGCCGCCGGGGGCGAAGGTGATGGTGGGGCGGTAGAAGCGGTCTTTCAGGCGCGAGGCGACGATGCCGATCACGCCCTGGTGCCAGGACGGGTCGAATACGCTGATGGTGGTGCTGTTGTGCGGGTCGAAGCTGTCGAGCAGCGCGAGCGCGGTGTCCTGCATGCCGGCTTCGATGTCGCGCCGTTCGCGGTTGATGCTGTCCAGCTGTTCGGCGATGGCCCAGGCGCGGCCTTCGTCGTCGGTGGTCAGGCATTCGATGCCGAGCGACATGTCGGCGAGGCGGCCGGCAGCGTTCAGTCGCGGGCCGAGCGCGAAGCCGAGGTCGAACGGGGTGGCGCGGCGTGCTTCGCGGCCGGCGGCGCGGAACAGCGCGGCAATGCCGGCATGCATGCGACCGGCGCGCATGCGCTTCAGGCCTTGCGCGACCAGGACGCGGTTGTTGGCGTCGAGCTTGACTACGTCGGCGACGGTGCCGAGCGCGACCAGGTCGAGCAGCGCGTCCAGCCGCGGCTGGTTTTGCGCGTCGAAGCGGCCGCGCTTGCGCAGCTCGGCGCGCAGCGCCAGCAGCACGTAGAACATCACGCCGACGCCGGCCAGATTCTTGCTCGGGAAGCCGCAGGAGGGCTGGTTGGGGTTGACGATGACACGGGCGTCGGGCAGCGCGGCGCCGGGCAGGTGGTGGTCGGTGACCACCACTTCGATACCGCGCCGGTTGGCTTCGGCCACGCCGTCGATGCTGGCGATGCCGTTGTCGACGGTGACGATGATGTCGGGCGATTTTTCGCGCGCGGTCAGCTCGACGATTTCCGGCGTCAGCCCGTAGCCGTATTCGAAGCGGTTGGGAACGATGTAGTCGACCCGCGCGCCGAGCGCCCGCAGTCCGCGCAGGCCGACCGCGCAGGCGGTGGCGCCGTCGCAGTCGTAGTCGGCCACGATCACCAGCTTCTTGCCGGCGTCGATCGCGTCGGCGAGAAAGCCGGCGGCGGCGTCGATGTGCAGCAGGCCGGACGGGGTGATCAGCGCATTCAGCTCGCTCGACAGTTCGGCGCTGTCGCTCAGGCCACGGGCGGCGTACAGCCGCGCCAGGACCGGGTGGATGCCTTGCTGGCGCAGCATTTCGGCGGTGCGAAAGGGAGTGTTGCGGACGGTGATGCGGGTCATTGGGACGCGGGTTGCGGTGAAATGAGCGGGAGCGGCTAGTGGACTGACGGGGAGACCAGCGCGCTCAGTGCCGGCTTGATCCAGAATTTCTTCAGCGATGCGCGGCCGATCCCGAATTGGGCGAGGCAGGTGTCGTGGCTGGCGATCAGCAGCAAGTCGTCGACGGCGCCGCTGCCGAGGCCGGCCAGCAGCGGCGCGAACCATTCCGCTTCCAGCGCCTGCATGCGCTCCAGCCAGCGGCCCCAGTCGTTGGCCAGGGCCGGTGCCAGCAGCGTATCGAGTACCGCGATTCCCTGTTGCGGACTGGCGCGCAGCACTTCGGCCGCGCCGGTTGCGATGGCGTGATGCGGCACCGACTGTTCGAACGCGCGCATCCAGCCGTGCAGGTTGAACGCATGCGAAAACGACGAGGTTGCCGGGGCTAGCGGCGCGGCGGCATTGCCCCATAGCCAGAGCGAATTGACCGGCTGCAGCCCGCGCGCCTCGCGCGCTTCGTTGACTGCGTGATTGAACCAGTGCATCTGCACCTCGTTCTGCAGCTTGCGCCAGTCGCGCTCGCCGTTTCCCTTCGGCATCCAGATGTCGATGTTGTGGCCACTGGCCGCATCCGGCGTGGCGGTCTGGAGCGCGGCCCAGTCGTCGGTCTTGACGAACCAGGTGCCGGCGTCGCCGTAGCGTAGCGGCTTGCCGGCTTCGGCGAACAGCGGCGCGGCGATCTCGAACAGCGTGCGCGCGGCGGCTTCGTCGAGCGCCAGGCGGCGCGGATCGGTCAGTACCAGGTGGTCGCGCGCGATATGGATGTGCACCGGCTGCAGGATGAACCAGGTGCCGGGTTCCGGGTCGAGGCCGAAGCTGAGCATCAGCGCCGTGGCCACGGCCGGGCTGTTGTCGCCGTCGGCGGCGCGGCCGAACGCGTTTGCCAGCCAGTGTTCGTGGGGCAGGGTGCGCTGGTATTCGTCGGTCCGCTGGTAGCGGCGGCCGGCGGGAGCCGACTTGGCGCGGGCGAGGAGGGTGGCAAGCGCGGGCGCCTTCAGTTCCCTGAACAGATCGGCGGACAATTCCGCCGGCGGCATGCCGAACGGGAGCAGAATGGCGAGATGGCTCATGCCGCGATTGTATGGCAAACTTGCGGGCGGCATCAGGTGTTGCCAATCAATTCACAGGGGCGCTGCGGAACAGGCCTGCCGTTGCGGGCCGCCTGGACTCTCGCCGGCTCCCGTCCGGGTGCGGAAGCGAAACCGGCGCGGCCGTCCCTTTCAGGAGTTTCTTTTGAGTATCGTTAAAAACCTGCCGTTCGAATGGCTGGTCGGCATACGCTATACGCGCGCCGGCAAGCGCAGCGGCCGCAATAGTTTCATTTCCTTCATTTCCCTGATTTCGATGGCCGGCATCGCGCTCGGCGTGGCGGCGCTGATCGTGGTGCTGTCGGTGATGAACGGCTTCCAGAAGGAGGTGCGCGACCGGATGCTGTCGGTGCTGCCGCATATCGAGGTCTACGACGCCAGCGGCAGCATGACGGACTGGCGCACGGTGGCGCGAGAGGCGCTGCAGGACAAGGAAGTGAAGGGGGCGGCGCCCTACGTCGCGGCGCAGGCGATGCTGACGCACGAAGACGTGCTGCGCGGCGTGATGGTGCGCGGCGTGCTGCCGCAGGAAGAGCCGAAGGTGTCGGACGTGGCGGCGCAGGTGCATGAAGGCAGTTTCAACGACCTGAAAGCAGGCGAGTTCAACATCGTGCTCGGGATCGAGCTGGCGCAGGACCTGCACGTCGGCCTCGGCGACAAGGTGACGATGCTGGCGCCGCAGGGGCAGGTGACGCCGGCCGGCGTGCTGCCGCGTCTGAAGCAGTTCACGGTGGTCGGCATCTTCAATGCCGGGCACCATGAATTCGATTCCAGCCTGGCCTTCATCCAACTCGACGATGCGGAGCGGATGTTCCGGATGAATGCGCCGTCCGGGCTGCGGCTGCGGGTGGCAGACATGCAGCGCGCGCCGGAAGTGGCGCGCGACCTGTCGCACATGCTGAGCGGCAACCTGCTGCTGGTCGACTGGTCGCAGCAGAACCGCACCTGGTTCGCCGCGGTCAAGACCGAGAAGCACATGATGTTCCTGATCCTCGGCCTGATCATCGCGGTGGCCGCGTTCAACCTGGTGTCGACGCTGGTGATGACGGTGACCGACAAGCAGGCCGACATCGCGATCCTGCGCACGCTGGGCGCGACGCCGGGCGCGATCATGAAGATCTTCATGATCCAGGGCGGCCTGGTCGGCATGCTCGGCACGGCGCTGGGCGTGATTGCCGGAGTGATCATCGCGATCAACGTGCCGGTGATCGTGCCGTTCATCGAACACCTGTTCGGCGTCCAGTTCCTGTCGAAGGATATTTACGTGATCAGCGAGATGCCGTCCGACCTGCGCTGGCCGGACGTCTGGAAGATCGGCGGGGTGTCGGTGGTGCTGGCGTTCCTGGCCACGCTGTACCCGAGCTGGCGCGCCTCGGCGGTGCGTCCGGCGGAGGCATTGCGCTATGAGTGACCTGCATCGTGCCGCGGCTGCCCCGGCCGAACTCCAGCAACAAGAAAACCCGGGAAGGAAAATGGAACAATCGGTACTGTCCTGCCGCAGCCTCGCGAAAACCTTCACCCAGGGCAGCTATTCGGTCGAAGTGCTGAAAGGCATCGACTTCGGCGTCGCGCGCGGCGAACGGGTCGCAATCGTCGGCGCCTCCGGTTCCGGCAAGTCGACGCTGCTGCACCTGCTCGGCGGCCTCGATGTGCCGACCGCCGGCAGCGTGACGCTGCTCGGGCAGGACGTCGCCAGCCTGAGCGACCGCGCGCGCGGCGAGCTGCGCAACAAGTCGCTCGGCTTCGTCTACCAGTTCCATCACCTGCTGCCGGAGTTTTCCGCGCTCGACAATGTCGCGATGCCGCTGCTGATCCGCCGCACGCCGCGCGCCGAAGCGCACCAGACGGCGCGCGAGGTGCTGGCGCGCGTCGGGCTGGCCAAGCGGGTCAGCCACGTGCCGGGCGAACTGTCGGGCGGCGAGCGCCAGCGGGTGGCGCTGGCGCGTGCACTGGTGACGCAGCCGGCTTGCGTGCTGGCCGACGAACCCACCGGCAACCTGGACCGCGCCACCGCCCACCAGACCTTCGACCTGATGCTGGAACTGTCGCGCACGCTCGGCACCGCGTTCGTGATCGTGACCCACGACATCGAGCTGGCGCGGCATTGCGACCGGGTGCTGCGGCTGTCGGAAGACGGCTTGCTGCCGTATGTGGATTGACACCCATTGCCATCTCGATGCCGGCGAATTTGCCGGCGAATCGTACCTGGTCGCCGAGCGGGCGGCACAGCGCGGAGTCGCGAAGATCGTGATTCCGGCGGTAGCCAGGGCCAATTTCGCTGCGGTTGCCGAACTGGCATCGCGACACGGCGCCTGCTGCTACGCGCTCGGCATCCATCCGCTCTATGTGCCGCAGGCAGCGGACGACGATCTCGACGCCTTGCGCGAAGCGGTGCGACATGCGCTTGGCGACCCGCGTTTTGTCGCGATCGGGGAAATCGGGCTCGATTTCTTCGTGCCGGCGCTGCGCGAGACGCGCTGGCGCGAAAAGCAGGAACGTTTCTACGCGGAACAACTGCGCATCGCCCGCGAGCATGATTTGCCGGTGCTGCTGCACGTGCGGCGTTCGCAAGACATCATCCTCAAATACCTGAGGCGTTTCCCGCTGCCGGGCGGCATCGCGCATGCATTCAACGGCAGCTTCCAGCAGGCGCAGGAATTCATCAAGCTCGGCTTCCGGCTCGGCTTCGGCGGCGCGATGACCTTCACCCGCGCGCGCCAGATCCGCCGGCTGGCGGCCGAACTACCGGAACAGTCGCTGGTGCTGGAAACCGATGCGCCCGACATCCCGCCCGCATGGCTCGCTTCCGAAGCCGACGGCCCGGCGCACAACAGCCCCGAACAACTGCCGCGCATCGGCGAGGTGATGGCGCAACTGCGCGGCCTCCCCGTTCAGGCACTGGCGCAACTCACTTCCGATAACGCCCGCAGCGCACTGCCGCGCATGGCACGCCTGAACTGAGCGGATGCGCGCGGCCATTCTCGGTTTCGTGCTGGGTGTCGCGCTGCTGCAGATGCAGGCGTCGCTGCCGACCCTGCCGCTGCTGGGGTTCGCGCTGCTGCTGGCGCTTGCGGCCGGCATCCGCTGCCGCGCGCTGAAGGCGGTACCCCGGCTTGCCGCGTTGTTTGCCTGCGGTGCGCTGGCCGGATTCTGCTGGGCCGGCCTGTATGCGTCGCTTTACCTGTCGCAGCAGTTGCCGCGGGAATGGGAAGGGCGCGACATCACGCTGGTGGGGACGGTGGACAACCTCCCGTACAGCTTCGGCCGCGGCGTGCGTTTCGACTTCGCGGTCGAACAGGTGCTGGCGCCGGCCGCCGCCGCTGCTGTCGTTCCTCGCCATCTCGCGTTGTCCTGGTATGCGGAATCCGATGCGGAGCGGTCGCAGTCAGTGCGGCCGGGAGAACGCTGGCGACTGACGGTGAGACTGCATCGGCCGCACGGCAATGCCAATCCGTTCGGCTTCGATTACGAAGTCTGGCTGCTGGAACGCGATCTGCGCGCGGTCGGCTATGTGCGTCCGGACCGGCATTCGGCGCTGAAGAACCAGCGGCTGGATGCGTTCGTTCCCGGATTCGGCAACCTGGTGCAGCGCGGCCGCGCCTGGCTTCGGCAGCGCATCGAAGCGGCGCTGCCGGGCAGGGAGTACGCCGGCGTGATCACGGCGCTGGTGATCGGCGACCAGCGGGCGATAGGCCAGTCGGACTGGAAGGTCTTCAATCGCACCGGCATCAGCCACCTGATCTCGATCTCGGGCCTGCACATCACGATGGTCGCCGGCATGTTCGCCTGGCTTGCGGGCGCGTTGTGGCGCCGTTCGTTCTTCACGCGCGCGCAATTGCCGCTGCTGTTGCCGGCGCCGAAGGCGGCAGCGCTGGCCGGCGCAATCACGGCATTGCTGTACGTGCTGCTGGCCGGGTTCGGCGTGCCGGCCCAGCGCACGCTGTACATGCTGAGCGTGGTGGCTGCCGCACTGTGGGCCGGGCGCATCGCCAGCGTTTCGCACGTGCTGTGCGCCGCGCTCGGCGCGGTAGTGCTGCTCGATCCGTGGGCGGTGCTGTGGCCGGGCTTCTGGCTGTCGTTCTGCGCGGTGGCGGTGATCCTGTATGCGAGCGGCGGCCGGCTGCCGCAGCGCCTGCCGCCGCAAGCGGGGGCATTGGCGCGGGCGCGGCTGGCGCTGCGATCGGCCGCGCACCTGCAATACGTGGTGACGCTCGGCCTGGTGCCGTTGACGCTGCTGCTGTTCGCGCGCATCTCGCTGGTCAGCCCGATCGCGAACGCCGTTGCGATTCCGCTGGTGGGGCTGGTGGTGACGCCGCTGTCGCTGCTGGGAGCGGTCGCGCCCGGCCCGTTTGCTGGCTGGCTGCTCGGCAGCGCGCATTTCCTGATCGCCGAACTGGCCGGTTTCCTGTACTGGCTGAGCGGTTTGCCGCTGGCGGTATGGGCGGCGCCCACGCCATCCTGGTGGATGTTTGCCGGTGCGCTGGCCGGCACCCTGTGGATGCTGGCGCCGCCCGGCTGGCCGGTGCGCTGGTTGGGGCTGGCCGGGCTGCTGCCGATGCTGGTCAGCGTGCCGGCCCATCCGGCCGCGGGCACGATGTGGGTGACCGCCTTCGATGTCGGGCAGGGCATGGCGCTGCTGGTCGAGACGCCGCATCATCGGCTGCTGTATGACGCCGGGCCCGCCTACTCGGCCGATTCTGATGCTGGCGAGCGGGTGCTGGTGCCCTATCTACAGGCGCGCGGGATTGCGCGGCTGGACGCGCTGGTGATTTCGCACAGCGACACCGACCATTCCGGCGGCGCGCTGTCGGTGCTCGACCGGATCGCGGTGAAGCGCCTGTGGTCGTCGCTGTCGGAACGGCATCCGGTGATGCGGGCGGCCGTGCGACATGCGCGTTGCGAAGCCGGGCAGGAATGGAGCTGGGACGGGGTGCACTTCGAGATGCTGCAGCCGAGCGCCGGCAGTTACGACGATCGCGGCTTGAAATCGAATGCGCGCAGCTGCACGCTGAAAGTGACGCTCGGTTCACGCTCGATCCTGCTGCCGGGCGACATCGAGGCGCCGCAGGAGCGTGAGCTGCTCGCCCGCGCCAGCGACAGCCTGCCGGCCACCGTGCTGCTGGCGCCGCACCACGGCAGCGGCACCTCGTCCACCGCGCCTTTCCTGGAAGCGGTCAGGCCGGAAATCGCGTTGTTCCAGGTCGGCTACCGCAACCGTTATCACCATCCAAAGGCGGAGGTATACCAGCGTTACGGCGATCTTGGCATTCGCCGCCTGCGCAGCGACCGGGACGGCGCGGTGCTGCTGCGTTTTGCCGGGAAGCTGGAAGTGCGCGCCTACCGGCGCAGCCATGCGCGCTACTGGTACGGCCGCTGACGGCTGCTTTCCGGCCAATGAGCGGCCGCATGCACTTCCCGGTTTCGCTTCTGTTCGCAATCGAATTACAATCGGGGAGGCTTTCCATTCGATGGCCATGCGTCCGGGTTCCGGACGGCTGCCTTCCCGAGAGGGTCGATCCACTGCATGCTTCGTGAGACGTCGATGCGTATCTATCAATTCAAACCGATTGTCGCCGGCCTGCTGCTGGCCGCTGCCGGCGCCGCCAATGCCGGCATTTTCAACGGCACCGTCGCCGATTATCAGCGTGCGCGCGACGAGGGCAAGGTGACCCGCCTGCTGGAAATCGATAACGATTCGCTGCTGCTGAACCGAAATGACGGCTTCTATACCAGCGGCATCCGCTTCACCCAGGTCCATTCCTTGCGCATAGGCACCAATGTGACGGGTTTCGGCTGGCATTTCGGGCAGGAGCTGTACACAGCTTCGGACATCAAGCTGCCGGCTTCGGCCATCGGCGCCAACGACCACCCGTATGCCGGCTGGCTGTACGGCGGTTTTTTCAAGCAGGAAGAACGCGCCGACGGCAGCCACGTGCTCGCCGGGGTCGATTTCGGCTGTCTCGGCCCCTGCGCCGGCGGCCACTGGACCCAAAGCACGCTGCACCACATCCTTAACCAGCCGCAACCGGAGGGCTGGAGCAGCCAGGTAAAGAATGAACCCGGGGTTGTGCTGTACGCCGACATCGCGCCGTTCAGCTGGCGTCCGAACAAGTCGGTGGACGTGACGCCGCATGTCGATGGCCGCTTCGGCAACATCTTCACCGATGTCGGTTTCGGCGTGACCGCGCGCGCCGGCCGGCTTCCGGTATGGCCGAAGCGGAATACCCTGCACGGCTTCGTGCGCGCCGACGTGCACGTGGTCGGCTACAACGCGACGCTGCAGGGCGGCTATTTTTCGGATAACAATTCTCATACGGTCGAACCGCAACGCCTGGTGGGCGAGGCCGAGGCCGGGGTGATGTGGAGCGACGGCGCGTACGGCGCGAAGGTCGGCCTGGTCAGGCGCAGCAACGAAATCGAGTATTTGCCGAACTCGATCGGGGCCCAGAATTACCTGCGCCTGCTGTTCTCCTACATGCCGTGAAGCCGGTGTAGAGCATTCGCAAAACGCGCGTGAACTGCCCGGTTGCGGGAAAAGTTTAGGGTATAATTTGAATTTCCCGCACGTGCCGTCCGGCACATT
>CBIHOK010000140.1:0-10452 GCA_966211575.1 uncultured Noviherbaspirillum sp. | reverse complement strand
GAGCGGCGTGCGCAGCTCGTGCGTGACGTCGGCGTTGAAGCTTTCGAGCTGCTTGTAGGTGGCTTCGAGCCGGTCGAGCGCACCGTTGAACGACTGTGCGAGATCGGACAGTTCGCCCGGCAGATGCGCGGTCACCAGGCGCTGCGACAACGCGCTGGGACTGAGCGTGCGCGCTTCCTGCGACAGCCGTCGCAGCGGCCGCAAACCGAAGTGCGTGAGCAGGTAGCCGATCGCCGTGATCAGCGCCGCGCCGACCAGCACGCAGATCAGCAGAACCGAGCGGAACGCATGCTGGGTCCGGACATACGAGCCGGAATCGATCCCGACGATGAAACGCAATGCCTGGTGCCTGTCGTTGGCCGGGAAATAGGCGCTGCGGATCAGCATCGGGTCCGGCCGGTCGCCGATGTGCAGCTCGCCGATGCTGCTCTGCCCCTGGTTGAAGCCGGCAATCTCGGCGAGCGCCTTGCCGTAACGGACCTGCGGATCGTCGCTCAGTATCCAGTAACGGGTGCTGCGGTCGGGCGGTGTGAGCGCGTCGAGCTTGGCATGGATGCGCACCCATTGCTCGGACGAACGCAGGCGTTTCAGGATGTAGTCGATGTCCTGGAACTTGGTGTTGAGCTGCTCCATCTGCTGCCGCCGCAGGGCCGCGGCCAGTTCCCGATCGAGCGCATAGCCGAGCAGGGAAAACACCAGCAGCGCGGCGGTCGCAAACATTGCGGCCACCCGCGCCGCGATCGAATGGAAAGCCATCATGGGGCAGGCCGCTCTTCGAGCACGTATCCCATCCCGCGCACCGTATGCAGCAGGCCGCTGCCGAACGGCGCATCGATCTTTGCGCGCAGGCGCTTGATCGCCACTTCGACCACGTTCGCATTGGTGTCGAAGTTGACGTCCCAGACCAGTTCGGCGATCGCGGTCTTCGACAGGATTTCGCCCTGGTGGCGCGCCAGCACCGTGAGCAGCGTGAATTCCTTGGCTGTCAGGTCGATCCGGTTGCCGCCGCGGAATGCCTTGCGGGCCAGCAGGTCGATCGTCAGATCGCCGACGTGCAATTGCACCGTGTCGTGCTTGCGGCCGCGCCGCGTCAGCGCCTGCAGCCGCGCCAGCAGCTCCATGAACGAAAACGGCTTGACCAGGTAATCGTCGGCGCCGGCGCGCAAACCCTTCACCCGGTCGTCGACGCGATCGCGCGCGGTCAGCATGATCACCGGGGTATCCTTCACCGCGCGCAGCGACCGCAGCAGCGCCAGGCCGTCCAGCCCGGGCAGCATCTGGTCGAGCACGATCACGTCGTAGTCGATCTCGAGCGCAAGATGCTGGCCGTCCAGTCCGTCGCGCGCGACATCGACGCTGCAGCCCTGCTCGGTCAGTCCCTTGTGGAGATAGTCCGCGATCTTCAGCTCGTCTTCAACCACCAGTATCTTCATCGGTCCATTCCATCCGGCGGCGTCGCACCGGCGCACCGGTCAGTCTTATTCGCCGGCCATCTTCCGCATCAGCGTCGGCGTGCGGCGCACCGCGCGATGCTGCTTGCGGCGCATGTACCAGTCATGCAGGCGGTCGAGATACAGGTAAACCACAGGCGTGGTGAACAGCGTCATCGCCTGCGACACCAGCAGGCCGCCGACCATCGCGTAACCGAGCGGCCGGCGCAGCTCGGAACCGGCGCCATGCCCCAGCATCAGCGGCAAGCCGGACAGCAGCGCGCACATCGTGGTCATCATAATCGGCCGGAAGCGCAGCAGGCAAGCCTGGTAGATCGCCTGGTGCGCCTCCATTCCCTGCACCCGTTCCGCGTGCAGCGCGAAGTCGATCATCATGATGCCGTTCTTCTTCACGATACCGATCAGCAAGATGATGCCGATCAGCGCGATCACGCTCAGGTCGTAGCCGCCCAGGCGCAGGATCAGCAGCGCGCCGAGGCCGGCCGACGGCAGCGTGGACAGGATGGTCAGCGGATGGATGTAGCTCTCGTACAGCAGGCCGAGCACGATATAGACCGCGATCAGCGCCGCCGCGATCAGGTAAGGCTGGGTCGCGAGCGATTCGCCGAATGCCTTCGCGGTGCCCTGGAAGCTGCCGGACAGGGTGGCCGGCATCCCCATTTCGGCTTCCGCCTTCTGGATGGCGTCGACCGCGTCGCCCAGGGCGATACCGGGGGCCAGGTTGAACGATATCGTTACCGCCGGGAACTGGCCCTGGTGGCTGATCAGCAGGTAGGCGGTCTGGCTGGTATTGACCTTGACGAAGGCCGACAGCGGCACCTGCTGGCCGGTCAACGGCGAGGTGACGTAGAGCTTGTTGAACAGCGACGGATCTTCCTGCAGTTTCGGCGTCACCTCCAGTACCACGTGGTAGCTGTTGGTCTGGGTGTAATACTGGGCGACCTGGCGCTGCCCGATTGCATCGTAGATGGTGGCATCGATCAGCGCCGGCGAGATGCCGAAGCTGGATGCGCGCGCGCGGTCGATCGTCAGCCGGGCCGCGGCGGCGGCGTTCTGCTGGTCGGACGCGACGTCGGTCAGTTCCGGCAGCCGGCGCAGGCGTTCCAGCAGGCGCGGCGCCCAGGTATTGAGTTCGTCGAGATCGGTGTCGGTCAGCGTGTACTGGTACTGGGTGCGCGACAGCCGGCCACCGACGTTGATATCCTGCGGCGCCTGCATGAACAGGTTGACTCCCTCCAGCTTTGCCAGTTTCGGCCGCAGCCGCGCGATCACTTCGCTGGCGGTCGCGGTGCGCCCCTCGTCCTTGGGCTTGAGCGCGATGAAGAAGGAACCGGTGTTGGCGCTGGTACGGCCGGAGAACATGCCGAAACCGGTCACGTCCGGGTCCTGGCGCACCACTTCGGCGAGCTCCTCCATGCGCGCGTTCATTGCCTTGGAAGACGCATCCTGCGCGGTTTCGGCAAAGCCGTAGATGGTGCCGGTGTCCTGCTGCGGGAAGAATCCCTTGGGACTGAATACGAACATCGCGACTGTCAGCGCCAGTGTCGCCAGGAACACGCACAGCGTCGCGAATTCATGCTTGAGCACCACGTCGAGCCCGCGCTTGTAACCCGACTGCAGCAGATCGAAGCCATGCTCGAACAGCCGGTACAGGCGCCCATGCTGCTTCGCATGTTCGTTGGACAAGAAGCGCGAGCACAGCATCGGCGTCAGCGTCAGCGACACCAGTACCGAGACCACGATGGTCAGCGTCACCGTCACCGCGAATTCGCGGAACAGCCGGCCGACGATGCCGCCCATCAGCAGCAGAGGAATGAATACCGCGATCAGCGATACCGAGATCGAGATGATGGTGAAGCCGATCTCGGACGCGCCCTTGTAGGCGGCTTCGAGCGGTTTCATCCCTTGCTCGATATGGCGGTAGATGTTTTCCAGCATCACGATCGCGTCGTCCACCACGAAGCCGACGGCGATCGTCAGCGCCATCAGCGACAGGTTATCGAGGCTGTAGCCCAGCACATACATCACGGCCGCCGTTCCCAACAGCGCCAGCGGTACGGTCAGGCCCGGAATCACGGTGGCCGGCACGCTGAGCAGGAAGGCGAAGATCACCAGGATCACGGCCGCGATGGTGATGAGCAGCGTGAATTCCACGTCATGCACGGAGGCGCGGATGTTCTGGGTGCGATCGACCAGCGTATTGACCGCGACCGTCGGCGGAATCGCCGCGCGCAGCTTCGGCAATGCGGCCTTGATCCTGTCGACGGTTTCGATCACGTTGGCGCCCGGCTGCTTGTGGATGAACAGGATGATGCCGCGCCCGTTGTGCAGCGTGCTGTCGGCCGGCGCCGCCGCGCCGTTGTACGCCCAGCCGCCGCCGAACGTGCTTTCCGGTCCCTCGACCGCGACGCCGACGTCGCGCACCCGGACCGGCGCGCCGTTGCGGTAGGCCAGCACGATGTCGTTCCACTGGTCCGCCTTGAGCACCTGGTCGTTGGTATAAACCGCGAAACTCTGGTGCCGGCCTTCGATGCTGCCGGTCGGCTGGCTGACCGTGGTGGTGGCGATCACGCCGCGCACGTCTTCCAGGCTCATCCCCATCGCGGCCAGCTTGGCCGGGTCCACCTGTACCCGCACCGCCGGCTTCTGGGCGCCGCCGATGCCGACATCGCCTACGCCGGGAATTTGCGAAATCTGCTGCGCCAGGATGGTGTCCGCATACTCGTTGACCTGGGTCAGCGGCAAGGTGTCGGACTGCACCGAGAGCACCAGGATCGAGACGTCGGCGGGATTAGTCTTGCGGAAACTGGGCGGACTCGGCAGATTGCCCGGCAGCTGGCCGGCCGCCGCGTTAATCGCCGATTGCACATCGAGCGCCGCGCCGTCGATGTCGCGGTTGAGATCGAACTGCAGCGTGATCTGGGTACTGCCGAGCGCATTGGTCGAGGTCATCTGCGACAACCCGGGGATCAGCGAGAACTGGCGCTCCAGCGGCTGCGCGACATCGGAAGCCATGGTTTCGGGATTGGCGCCCGGCAGGCTGGACGACACTTGTATCGTCGGAAAGTCCACCTGCGGCAGCGGCGCCACCGGCAGCAGCGGCCACACAGCAATGCCGACCAGCAGGATGGCCAGCGCCAGCAGCGAGGTGCCGATCGGGCGCTTGATGAAGACGGCGGAAACGCTCACTGTGCGACCTCCGCATTGCCGGCCGTCGCAACCGGCGCCTGCGGCCCGGCGACCACTTCGGCGCCGGGCTTGATCTTGTACTGCCCGTCCAGCACCACGTCCTCGCCGGCCTGCAATCCTTTCGCGATCACCGCCTTGCCGTCCTGGATCTGGAGCACGTCGATCGGCCGCATCTGCGCCTTGCCGTCGGCGCCCACCACGTAAGCGTAGGTGCCCGATTGCGCGCGCTGCACCACCGGCGCCGGCACCGTCAGCGCCTGCGCATAGTCGCCCAGTTTCAGGCGCACATTGACGTACTGGCCGGGCCATAATACGTGGCTGGGATTGGCAAAGCGCGCCTTGAGCTGGATGGTGCCGCTGGCGGTATCGATCTGGTTGTTCACCAGCACCAGCTCGCCTTGTGCCAGCGGCGTGTCGCTATCGCGCGAATAGGCGTATACGGCCAGGCGCTTGTTGCCCTGACGGGCGCGGTTGATTGCCTGCACCGTATCGCCGGGCAGCGTGAAGACCAGCGCGATCGGATCGATCTGGTTGATCACCACCAGGCCATTGGCATCGCTCGCATGCACGATGTTGCCGGCATCGACCAGGCGCGCGCCGACCCGGCCCGACAGCGGCGCCTTGATGGTGGTGTAGCCGAGCTGGACTTTCGCATAATCGATCTGTGCGTTATCGGTCTGTACTGCCGCCTGCAATTGCGCGACCTGGGCGCGCTGCTTGTCCAGCGTCTGGCGCGAAGTCGCATCTTCCTTGATCAATTGCGTGTAGCGCTCCAGGTCCTGGCGCGCATTGGCCAGTTGCGCTTCATCGCGCGCCTTCTGCGCCTGCGCCTGTTCCAGCTGCGCGCGCAGCGGGCGCGCATCGAGCTGGGCCAGCACCTGTCCGGCCTGGACGTCCTGCCCTTCGACGTAATCGATCCGTTCCAGCTGGCCGTCGACCCGCGCCTTCACCGTGACTGTCGCTTGCGCCTGCACGATGCCGACGCCGCTCAGGAAATGCGGCACGTCTTCGCGCTTCACCTTGACCAGGGTGGCAGGAACGGCATTCGATTTTTTCGGCGGCGGCGCTGCCGTGCCGCGGCCGTGCAATGCAAACCAGGCAAGCCCCGCGAGTGCCACGATCAGGACGCCGACCAGCGGCCAGCGGCGGGAAGACGGGAAAGAAGTATGAGCAGCCATGGGTCGATGGGGCGAGGCGTATGAAGGGAAATCAGGAGCCGGCCGCGGGCGGCGCGGTTGGCGCGGCCGCTGCGGTCGAAGCGGGCACGGGAGTGCTCGCCGCCGTTGTGGAATGCGCGGCCAGCGCGGCAACGTTCCAGCCGCCGCCCAGTGCCTTCACCAGCGCCGCGCTGGCGACCAGCTGGCGGCCCAGCAGCCGTACCGCGCTGCGCTGGTTCGACAGCAACAGGGTTTGCGAGGTGACCACTTGCAGATAAGTGGCGGTGCCGGCACGGTATTGTGCGAGGCTGGATTGCAGAGCCGTCCGTGCCGACGCAACCGCCGCATCCTGCACTTCGCGCTCGGCGGCCAGCACGCGCAATGTCGCCAGGCTGTCTTCGACATCCTGCATGCCTGCCAGCACGCTCCGCTTGTACTGGGCGGCGGCGGCGTCATAGGCGGCCACCGCCTGGTCGCTCTGGGCGCGCCGTACGCCGCCGTCGAAGAGCGTGCCGGCCAGCGCCGCGCCCAGCGACCAGACCCGGCTCGGCGCCTCTATCCATTGCGAAAAGCCGGCGCTGGCGAAACCGCCGCCGGCACTCAACAGCAGATTCGGGAAATAGGCGGACCGGGCCACGCCTATCCTGGCATTGGCCGCCGCCGCGCGGCGCTCGGCAGCGGCGATATCCGGCCGCCGCTCCAGCAATTGCGAAGGCAGGCCGGCGGGCACTTCCGGCAACGCCAGCCCGAGCTTGTCCGGCGGCCGCGGCGCAATCGTCAGCGCGGCCGGCGGCTGGCCTGTCAGGATCGCAATCGCATGCTCCAGCTGCGCGCGCTGCACATCGAGGTCGATCGCCTGCGCCGTGGCGGACTGCAACTGGGTTTCGGCCAGCGCCACGTCCGCATGCGTGACCACGCCCGCCTTGTACTGGCTGCGCGTCAAGTGCAGCGCCTTGCGGTAGTCCTCAACCGTGCGCAGGATCAGTTCCTTTTCCGCGTCGATGACGCGCAGTTGCAGATAGTCCTGCACCAGCTCGGCCTGGATGCTCAGGCGTGCAGCCGCCAGGTCGGCCGCACTGGCCTCGGCCGCCGCCTCGCCGGCTTCGACCGAGCGCCGCACCCTGCCCCAGATATCCGGCTCCCAGCTGGCATCGAGCGTCAATGCGTTGCTCCCCGCGGTAGCCAGGCCGTTCGCGCCATGCGAACGCCCGCGGCCGACCGACAGGTCGGCGCCGACGACCGGGGCGAAACCGGCCCGTGCCAGGCTGGCCGCAGCGCGCGCCTGTCGATACTGCGCTTCCGCAATATGGATATCCTGGCTCGCCAAGTCGGCCTGCCGGACCAGGGCATCGAGTTCGGCATCGCCATACTCCGCCCACCACGGCCGGCCGGCATCCGCCGCTTGCGGCTGCGCCGGCTTCCAGGGACCATCCTCCTTGTAGGCAGCCGGCAGCGGCATCGCCGGACGTACATAGTCGGGACCGCTGGCACATGCAGCCAGCGTCAGCAGCATGGCGAGCGCTGCCGGCCCTGCTGCGCGGCGAAAAAGCAAATGAAACGAAAAATGGCTGGAGTTCAAGGAGAACTTTCAGTTCGGTACGGTAAGCGGCGACGGAAAGAACGCATGGGGATAGCGCGAATTCCGGCTGGACATGGGCGAATACTAGGCGCATGAGCGGGTCGCCATGCTGACCAGAGGCTGACAATTCTGTCAGCTGGGACGGGTTTTTCCCGGCCGTATGCTTGGAGCGGACCGGCGGCAGGACAAGACTGCAAAGTGGGGTGCAGCGAACTACCCGATCCGCAACCGTACGGACCGGCGGAACTTGCCGAGTAATCCGAGTAATAGCGATCTACTGTCGGGAAGCGCGCAATCCTCCAACGGCATCAGTTTTGATGCATCAGATTTTCTTTTCCTTCAGCCTGAACCGGCACACATGCTCGCCATTGGCCATGCATTGTTCGTGCTCGACGCTGCTGCCGGTAAATTTGCCCAGCAGCGCCAGATCGAAGCGGCAGATTTCCGGATTTTGCATCGCCAATGCGTGGAATACGCAGTTATCGGCTTCAATGATCGAATCCCCTGCCTCCTCCCCGACCTTTGCCTCATAGCCGAGTTGTTGCATTACCTCGGTCATTGCACGCGCCCTGTCCTTATGGTTTTCCAAAGGCGGCCGTTGCCGGGTCAACTGATCGGCGACCCTTTCTCCCATTCCTTCCAGCCTGGTGCGCAATCCTGCTTCGCCGGTTTCCTGGGCGATCGTTTCGACGAGCAGTTGCGCGAACCAGGTGTAATGGCGCGGAAAACACTCCTTGCCTTTCTCGGTCAGCACGTAAAGGAATTGCGGCCGTCCTCCGGACGGACGGGTCGAATTTTGCGCCACCAGCCCGTCGCTCTCGAGTGATGCCAAGTGCTGGCGCACCGCGCTGCGCGTGATGTCGAGCTCGGCCGCAAGCTCGTCGACGGTCAATCCCGCCTTATGCTTTTGCAGGTTTTTCAACAAATCCTTTTGCCGAACGGCCAACATGTCCAACATGTCTTCTCCTTCTTCCGATGACGCTGGTGTCAATTCATTATAGGCCAAATCTCAATTAAAACACTTTATGCATATTTTACTGTACAAAGCAAAAAATCGAAATTACACTGTGATTTCCGAATAGCCATTTCGATACGAGGAATTCATGAAAAAAATCGATATCGCGTCCCAATCTCGACTGGCCCAGGCGCCCGGCGATTCAAATTCCGACAAGCATGGAGATGGGCAATGAACGCTCCCGAGAGATCCCTGCTGCCGGATATCCAGTCATCGGTCGACGAACGCAAGATCGCAATTCAGCAGGTCGGCGTCAAGAACGTTCGCTATCCGATCACGGTGGTCACGGCGAACGGAGGTGCGCTGCCGACCGTAGCCAACCTGACGATGACGGTCGGCCTCCCGCCTGAAGTAAAGGGCACGCACATGTCGCGCTTCCTGGAGCTGCTGGAGGCGCACGACCGCGCGTTCACGCCACCGCTGTTCCGGAACATGGCATCCGACATGCTGCGCAGGCTGGATGCGATCGACGGGGAAATCCGCATGGCTTTCCCCTATTTCATTCGCAAGAGCGCGCCGGTGTCGGGCGTCGCCAGCCTGCTGGATCATGAAGTCACATGGCGGGTCCGGCTGGCGGACGGGAAAGTTGCATTGTTCATGCAGGTGCTGGTGCCGGCAACCAGCTTGTGTCCGTGCTCCAAGGAGATTTCGGCATACGGCGCACATAATCAAAGATCGCATATCACGATCGAAGCCGAGTTGCGCGACGATATGGACATCGAAGAACTGGTCGCGATCGCCGAGCGCAGCGCGTCCTGCGAAGTCTACGGCCTGTTGAAGCGGGCCGACGAAAAGTACGTGACCGAACGCGCTTACGAAAATCCGAAATTCGTGGAAGATCTGGTCCGCGATGTCGCAGTGGCACTGAACGCCGAGCCGCGTGTCGGCGCTTATACCGTGGAGGCCGAGAATTTCGAGTCCATCCATAACCATTCGGCGTATGCACGCGTAATACGCCCCTTAGCCTGAGGAGAATGGAAATGACGGTCCATGAAATCGCATTCGTATCCAGACAGGAAGTCGCCTTCGGCACCATGGCATTCCATTTCGAACGGCCGGCCGGATTCGAATTCAAGGCCGGGCAAGCGGTCGAGATCGTCTTGCCGGCGCTGGGAGAAGGGCAGGAGGCACGCCATGCCTTCTCCCTGGTCAGCGCGCCGCATGAAAACGAACTCGTGATCGCCACCCGGATGCGAGACAGCGCATACAAGCAGGCGTTGAAGGCGTTGACGCCCGGGCAGTCCGTATTGCTGGATGGACCGTTCGGCTCGCTTACTCTTGGCAAGAGCAGCGAAAGACCCGCGGTCCTGATCGCCGGAGGCATCGGGATCACGCCGTTCATGAGCATGATTCGCGATGCGGCGCATGAAGGCGTCAAGCGCCGGATTGTCCTGCTGTATTCGAATCGCCGCCCTGAAGACGCAGCCTTCCTTGCCGACTTGCAGCAACTGGAAGCGCGAACACCGACCCTGCGAGTGATTCCCACCATGACCCAGGCCGAGGGCGCGGCGGTTCCCTGGCAAGGCGAGCGGGGCCAACTCGATGCGGCCCGCCTCAAGCGATTCACCAGCACGCTTTCCAACCCGATCTACTACGTCGCCGGTCCGCCCAACATGGTGAAAGCCCTGCACGATGGATTGAGCGGCATCGGCGTGGATGACGACGATATCCGCAGCGAAGACTTCTTCGGATACTGAGCATCGTCCGAGACGGCAAAATCCGGCTCTCCGGCAGCCTTTGCTGCAGCCCGTCTACGAAGCGCCGCCTCCATCAAACAAAAAGGACTTAGCCCGCCACGGGCTAAGTCCTCGATATATGGAGGCGGGGGTCGGGATCGAACCGGCGTAAACGGCTTTGCAGGCCGCTGCATAACCACTTTGCTACCCCGCCAGGGGAATCGTATTGTAACGACAAAAACAAAACCTTGCTGCCAACCCTCTATTACCGGATCAATACAGGCAAGGTGAGAAATGGTCTGTGCCATTCCACTGAATCCGAAGCGGAAATGGAGCGGGAAAAGGGTCTCGAACCCTCGACCTCAACCTTGGCAAGGTTGCGCTC
>CBIHOK010000139.1:0-10463 GCA_966211575.1 uncultured Noviherbaspirillum sp. | reverse complement strand
CGATCAGCTATGGGCTCAATTCGGTGCATCTCGGCATCCTGATCGACGCGAACATGGAAGTCGGCCTCTGCCATCCGCCGGTCGGCCTCAACCTCTATGTCGCCAGCGGCATTACCAAGATGAGCATCACCGAGCTGACGGTGGCGGTGTTGCCGTGGCTATGCACGATGATCGTGTTCCTGGTCATCGTCACCTACTGGCCAGAGCTGTCGCTATGGCTGCCCAGGGCCATGGGCATGATGTAGCGGCGGGCGTCGCGAGGAGCCGCAGATGTTCGAGAACATGCTGGTGCTGTTGGTCGAGGACGACGATGCGGTCCGCATCGCGGCCGCGCAGACGCTGGAACTGGCCGGCTTCCGGGTGCAGACGCTGGGCGCGGCGGAGCCGGTGTGCGGCATCGTGCGCGAGGATTTTCCAGGCATCGTCGTCAGCGACGTCCGCTTGCCGGGAATGAGCGGCCTGGAGCTGCTGCATTTCTGCCGCGAGAACGCGCCCGACGTACCCGTCATCCTGATCACCGGCCACGGCGACATCTCGATGGCGGTAAAGGCGATCCACGACGGCGCCTACGATTTCATGGAAAAGCCGTTTTCGGTCGAGCGGCTGGTCGAGGCGGCAACGCGCGCGATGGAAAAGCGCAAGCTGGTGCTGGAAAACCTGGGGCTGCGACGCGAACTGGCGGGCAGGCAGCCGCTGGACTCGCGGATCATCGGCCATGCGCCTTCGATGCAGGAGGTGCGCCGCCTGATCGATGGCATCGGACCGAGCGATGCGCCGGTGCTGATCGTCGGCGAGACCGGAACCGGGAAGGAGCTGGTCGCGCGCAGCCTGCATGACAGATCCGCGCGCCGCGACCGGCCCTTCGCGGCGATCAATTGCGGCGCCATGCCGGAAGCGCTGTTCGAGAGCGAGATGTTCGGCGCCGAAGCCGGCGCCTTCACCGGCGCGTCGAAGCGCCGCATCGGCCACCTGGAGTACGCGCACGGCGGCACGCTGTTTCTCGACGAAATCGAGAGCATGCCCTTGCCGGTCCAGGTCAAGCTGCTGCGCGCGCTGCAGGAAGGCGCGATCGAGCGCCTCGGTTCCAACCGGCCGGTCCCGGTCGATCTGCGCATCGTCGCCGCCGCCAAAGGGGATCTGCTGGCGCTCGGCAACGAAGGAAAATTCCGCAGCGATCTTTACTATCGCCTCAACGTCGTCAGGATCGATCTGCCGTCGCTGCGCGCCCGGCGCGAGGACGTCCCGCTGCTGTTCGAGCATTTCGCCCACGAAGCGGCAATACGGTACGGCCGCCCGGCGCCGCTGCCTTCGCAGGCGCTGCTGCATCGCCTGCTGTCGCACGACTGGCCGGGCAATGTGCGCGAACTGCGCAATGCGGCCGAACGTTTCGTGCTCGGCATTCCGGATGAGCTGGTGCTGGTGCAGGAGGAAACGGCCATACCGACCGAACTGCCGCGCCGCATGGAGAACGTCGAGCGCGCAATGATACTTTTCGAACTGCGGCGTTGCGCCGGGCAGATCGCCCGCGCCGCGCAGGCGCTCGGCATCCCGAAGACCACGCTGTACGACAAGATCAGGAAATACCGGCTGAACAGGGAAATACACTGCGATGCCGATGACCAGCCGTCCTGATCGGTGCGCGCCCGGCAGCCGTTCCGGAATATGGCAAAGCAGACGGGCTTCGCTTACGGACATCCGTATGGATCGCGTGGGCCTGGTTCAACACCTTCCCAATTATCCCCGTCTTTTCAAGCAGATAGCCATTCATCATAGATTGGCACGGTCCTCGCTAATGTGATCGCGGCGGCCATCCCGGTCCGCCGATCTCAGTGTTCATATCAAGAGGAGATGCAATGTTCAAGCATTGGTTTACTGCCGCGCTGCTGAGCGTGGCCACCTGCGCCGCGACTGCGGCAAACCTGGACGTGGTCCGGCTCGGCAACCTGAAGTTCGCGCAGTATGGAGCGGTTTCGTACATGAAGGAAATCGCGCCGAAATACGGCCTGAAAATAGAAGAGCGGATGTTTGCGAAAGGGGTGGATATTCTCCCGGCAATCGTTGCCGGCGAGATCGACGTCTCGGCGTCGGCCGCCGACGGCGCAATCGCGGGGCGCGCCAGCGGTGTGCCGATCTATGTCGTCGCCGGCTTTGCCAAGGGCGGCGCGCGCATCGTCGCCGCGCCCGGCTCCGGCATCAAGAGTATCGACGACCTGAAGGGAAAAAAAGTCGGTGTTCCACGCGGAGGCGCACAGGAGCTGCTGCTGCTGGGCGAACTGGCGAAGCATCATCTGACCTGGTCGGACAAACCGGGCAAGGATGTGCTGATCATGTACCTCGGTTATGCCGACCTGAATCAGGCTTTGCTGACGAAACAGATCGACGCCATGTGCCAGTCCGAACCGCACTCTTCTCAGGCGATCAACAAGAAATTCGGCGTGGAAGTGATGAAGCCGTATGACACCGAGATCGGAGCGCCGGTGCGTACGCTGGTGATAACGGAGAAGCTGTACAAGGAACGGCCCGATGTCGCCCGGCGCCTGCTGAAAGTGTTCGTCGAAGCCACCAAGACCTTCATCGACCATCCGGAAGTCGCCGAGAAGTACGTCCGGGAGAACATGTTCAAGGGACAGCTCACCAGCCAGGACTACAAAGACGCCATCGGCAATTCGCCGTTCACCTACGACATCACGGTCCAGCATATCGATGCCACGACGGACATGATGCGCAGGTTCGGCGTGGGGCGGTTGACCAACGCACCGAAGGCGAGCGACTGGGTCAAGCTGGATCTGCTGGAAAAGGCCAAGCACGATCTCGGCATTCAGAGCTAATTGAAGGATAGGCAGACAGGAAACGATCATGCAGAAGATATTGGGAATGTTGCGCGGCATATGGATACCGCTCGTTTTTTTGGCGATATGGGAAACACTGGGGCGGATGGGATTCGTGTCCCCGACGGTATTGCCGGCGCCTTCGGCCGTGATAGCCAAATGGATCGTTTACCTGTCGCCGCTGGCGCCTTACGATCCGGCGCAGGGCTCTTGGCTTGCCTGGATCGTGTCGGGAGAATTGCCGCAGGACGCGTATTCGAGCCTGTCGCGGGTGGTAACCGCCTATTGTCTGGGAGCCGGGTTGGGACTGCCGCTCGGGCTGTTAATGGGCATGAACAAACGTGCCTATGAAATGTGCAATCCGCTGGTCCAGTTCCTGCGGCCGATTCCGCCGAGCGCCTATATTCCGCTGTCGATCCTGTGGTTCGGCCTGGGTAACGCGCCGGCGATCTTCCTGATCTCGATCGCAGCCTTCTTCCCGGTGCTGATGAATACGATGGCCGGCGTGCGCCAGGTGGACAGCATCTACCTGCGCGCCTCGCGCAATCTCGGCGCCAGCCAGCGGACCATCTTCTGGCGGGTGATGCTGCCGGCGTCCACGCCCTATATCCTGGCGGGCCTGCGGATCGGCATCGGCTCCGCGTTCATCATCGTGATCGTGTCGGAGATGATCGCGGTCAACAACGGGCTCGGCTACCGGCTTCTGGAAGCGCGCGAGTTCATGTGGTCGGACAAGGTGATCGCCGGCATGCTCACGATCGGCCTGTTCGGCCTCGCGATCGATACCGGCATGAGCCGTCTCAACAATTACCTGCTGCGCTGGCATCGGGGCCTGGACAACTAAGCAAGGAGATGCAATGAACGTTCCGCATATCGTCGCCGACAAGGTGCAAAAAGTCTTTCGCAGCGGCGACAAGGAAGTCGTCGCCCTCAAGGACATCGACCTGACCATCAAGCGCGGGGAGTTCGTCTGCCTGCTGGGGCCGTCCGGCTGCGGCAAGTCGACGCTGCTCAACGCGATGGCGGGCTTTTCGCTGCCGTCGTCGGGCGAGATCACGGTCGACGGAAAAATCGTCGCGACTCCCGGTCCGGACCGCGGCATGGTATTCCAGGAATATGCGTTGTTCCCCTGGATGACGGTGGAAAAGAACATCGCCTTCGGCCTGGAGATCAAGGGCCTGTCGAAGGCGGAGATCGGCGAGCGCGTCGACAGCCTGCTGCATACGCTGCACCTGCATGACTTCAGGCAGCGCTATCCGAAGGAACTGTCGGGCGGCATGCGGCAACGAGTCGCGATCGCGCGCGTGCTGGCGCTGGATTCTCCCATCATGCTGATGGACGAACCGTTCGGCGCGCTCGACGCGCTGACCCGCCGCACACTGCAGGACGAGCTGCTGCGCATCTGGTCGGAATTCAGGAAGACCATCGTGTTCGTCACGCACAGCATCGAGGAGGCGATCTACCTGGCCGACCGTGTCGTGGTGATGACCTATCGGCCCGGTACCATCAAGCGCGATCAGCGGATCGGCATGCCACGGCCGCGCGATCCGGCCTCGGCCGAATTCAACGAGCTGAAACGGGAGCTGGGCTGGCTGGTGATGGAAGAGCAGGAGCGCCATTCGCGCGCCGAGATGCAGCTCGCGGCGGTGGATTGACGGTACGGGGCAAGCGGGGCAGCCGGCCGGCAGGAGCAGGCATCAAGTCGGCGCCTGCCGGGCGCAATCACGGACTCGCCACGCGACCCAGCTCGCTTGTGCCTCGCTCTCGTCGGCCATCCCGGCGCGCGGCTTCGCCTCGCTGCCGGACAACAGGTATAGGCACCAGCGCCGGCCGCCGACGGTCACGCTCAACGGACGCCCGGTCTCCCAAATCACGACCCGGTTTCCGTCGCCAATCTGCCACTGCTGCCGGTCGTACCGCAACTGCCAGTTGCCTACCAGCGGCGTGCCGCTGCGGCTACCGCTCCCGATAACCAGCCAGGGCTGGCGTCCAGGGTGGCGGCTGAAGATGATCCGGTCGCTGGGTCCGGCCGGCAGCGGAACGCGGTGCGCACTCACGGTCTGCGGTGTAAAACGCTGCGGCAGGAATGCCGGCCACGGCCGCACGCTCAGCAGCATGCCGTCGTCGCCGCGGATTTCGAGGCGTTGCTCGGCAACGGTGGGCGTGACGCCGTTCAGCAACGGCGCCGCAAGCGGCCCGAGGCCTTCGATGCGCAGAGGCTCGGCGGCGGCCGGTATCGCCATGGTCAGCATACCGGCCAGCAGCCCGGCGGCAAGCTGCCTGATCTTCATTTTCAACGCGGCCATGGATTCCAGTGCCTCCAGTGTTCGTGCCCGTCGTCATCCGCGTGCGCTGGCACCAGTGCGCGCAAGGCGGTCTGCAGCGCCGGCGGCAGCGCTTCTTCCCTCACCTTGTTGTGCGCGACCTCGCTCATCGGTCCGGCCTGGCGCGGTACTTCGTTCGTGTCGTTCGCCTCGCTGCTGGCACTCAGGCTGCTGCCGGAATTGCTGCCGGAATACGAACCGCGGAACGACAGTTTCAGGTTGTCCCACTCATCATAGTCTTTCAGCACGCTGCGGCCGTAGCCGTATAGCGGATTGATGTTGCGTGTCAGGTTGCCCGGCGTGAAGGTGCCGTTGTCGTCCCAGTCGGCATAGGCGCCGCCGGTGCTTCCATGGCCGATGTTGTCCGCTTCCGACAGCCTGTTTTCGTCGAGGCTGGCGCCGCTGCCGTCCGAGTAGCCGATCACGAAGTCGCTGCCGCACGGCGAGTTGTCGCTCAGGTTGCAGTAAGTCTTGCCCTTCAGCCCGTTTGCCAGGTAGTAGCGTTCGGCCGCGGTGGCGCTGTCGGGCGTCGCGGTAAGGCCGGCGAACTGGTACATGTAGTTCATCACGCTGATCTGGTTGGGCTTGTAGTTGGCATCCTCGTTGCCGCCGTGGTGCAGGCCGAGGTTGTGGCCGAGTTCGTGCATCAGCGTGCTGGCCTGCAGGTTGATCAGCATGTTGAGGCCGCTGCTGCTGTTGGTATTGAAGCCGTAACCGCCGAGCGACACGATCAGGTCGTTGCCGGGCAGTTCGGCGATGCCGGACGAGCCGGCGCTGCCATCCGCGTTCTGCGAACTGGCGAACAGCGCATAGTGGAATACCAGCCGCCGCCGCACGTCGAAGTTGGCACGCTTGTACACGTAGAACGATGCGCAGCCGGAAGTGAGATTGGCGCTTCCGTCGACCAGCTGGATGCAGGGAGCGAAATCGACCGGGTTGCCGCCGCCCAGGTTGAATCCGGCCGGATCGAAGACGGGACTGTACAGGTCGCCGCTGTCCAGATGGAGCGCGATGTTTTTCGCGGCAAACGCGTCGACCAGTTTCTGCAGCGCTTCGCGGCGCGGCGTCAGCGCCGGGTCGTTGCCTTTCATGTGGTCGATTTCGATGAACAGGTCGCGCCGTCCGGGGCGCGCGCCCATGCTCCACAGGTCGAGTCCGGCGTAGGTGGCACCGGCCTGTTTGGCGCTGTCGGGAATGCCGTCGCCGTCGGAATCGATCACGCCGGGCGGCACGTCGTTGGGGCCGCCCGGCGTAGCAAAGTTGACCAGCGTCCAGTCGGCTGCGGTGTTGGTGTCGGCGTTGCCGCCGGACGCCAGCCGCACCACCGAGCGGCCGTGCTGGTCGGGGGCGGACGGCAACGCGGCCACATTGGGGCCGGACCAGGCGCTGCCGCTCAGCGGCGCATTGCCGGAATTGCCGAAGCGGACGAAGTCGACGGTGCTGCCGGCATTCACCAGCTCCACCGAACCGCCGTCGTTCCAGAATGGCACGCGATCCCCATTGTTCACATAGACCGCCTGGCTATTGTCGTCGAGATCGTCATACACTTTGCCGGCAATCACCAGATCGCCGTGCGCCGGCACGCTCGCCGCCGGCAGCGCGAAATCGATCGGGGTCGAGCTGGTGGCGCCAGTCGCCGGCACCGCGTAACCGGTGCGCAGCGTAAAACCGGCCAGCGAAATCGGTGCGCTGCCACGGTTGTGCAGCTCGATCCACGCGCTATCGTCGCTGTAATAGTTGGTGCCGATCTCCGATATCACGAGATCGTTTGCCGCCAGTGCATTTGCCATTTGGGTCATGCTGGCGGCGGCCGGGGTCAGCGTCGCGCTGCCGGCGTCGGTGGTCGCCGTGCCGCCGCCTCCTCCGCAAGCGCCGAGGCTGGCGGCCAGCAAGACAGCACTGGCGAGGCGGAGGACATGCTGTAGTCGAAACATGTGGTGCCGTTCGGAAAGACAGGAAGTTCCTACAGACACCAAAACCAAAAGAAAGTTTGCCTCGCAGAAAAAAATTGTGCGCCCCCTCCATTTTTCATCCGGACGGCCTGCCTGAATGCAGCTCCGATTCGGGCTATGCTGTAGGCGTTGCCGCTTGCTTGACTCTTTCGCACGCGACCCGCGGCCGTACCGCCCGCCGCTTTCACTGCCTTATCCGCCTTGCCATGAAACGATTGAAAGACTTGCCGCTATCGATACTCGACCTGTCGCCTATCCCGGCCGGCGCCACCGCCACCGAAGCGCTGCGCCGCACGCGCGACCTCGCGCAGCATGCGGAGCGCTGGGGCTTCCACCGCTTCTGGGTGGCCGAGCATCACGGCATGCCGGGCATCGCCAGTGCCGCCACCGCCGTGGTGATCGGCGACGTGGCGGGCGCCACCTCGACCATCCGCGTCGGTTCTGGCGGCATCATGCTGCCCAACCATGCGCCGCTGGTGATCGCCGAACAGTTCGGCACGCTGGAATCGCTGTACCCGGGGCGCATCGATCTCGGCCTGGGGCGTGCGCCCGGTGCCAGCCAGGCGGTCGCCCGCGCACTGCGGCGCCGCCTCGCGCAGGAAGACGATTTCCCCGAGCTGCTGGCGGAACTGCGCGGCTATTTCCATCCGCGCAGCGCCGGCGGCATCCGCGCCATCCCGGGTGAAGGGCTGGCGCTGCCGATCTGGCTGCTCGGCTCCAGCGACTACAGCGCGCAGCTGGCCGGCCACCTCGGGCTGCCGTTCGCATTTGCCGGCCAGTTCTCGCCAGCTTATCTGCAGGCGGCACTGGCGCTGTACCGGCACCGCTTCCAGCCGTCGGCGACGCTCGACCGGCCGTATGCGATGGTAGGGGTGAACGTATTTGCGGCCGACAGCGAAGAGCAGGCGCGTTTCCTGCTCACTTCGCACCAGCAGGCGCACCTGAACCTGCTGCGCGGCACCCCGGGCCAGCTGCCGCCGCCGGTCAAAAGCATGGATGGACTGTGGCTGCCGCACGAACAGGCCTCGGTGGAATCGACGCTGCGCGCATCGATCGTCGGCGATCCGGCGACGGTGAAACAGGGTCTGCAGGCCTTCCTCGACCAGACCGGGGCCGACGAGCTGATCATCAACTCGATGATGTACGACCATGCGGCGCGACTGCGCTCGTATGAAATCGTCGCGCAGGCGCGCGCCGGCGGCTGACGCGGAGCACGCGCATGTTCATGGTGTACTGGAGCGAAGGAACGGACGCCGGCGGCACGCCCCGCAGCAAGGCATTCGCGGCGGACCAGATGCGGGCGGCGATGCACTTCATGGAGGAACTGCGCAGCCGCCAGCGCCACGGCGAAGCGCTGGGTTTCGTCACGATGTGCTCGGAAAACCCGCAATCGGTCGGCCATCCCGGCGTGGCCGATCCGCCGGCCGATTACAACTGGAAAAAGCGGCGGCGCTGAGCTGCGCTGTCTAGTTGCGACAGCGCTCCCGACAGGACCCCTCGATTGGAAACCCACCAGTCTCTTCCCTACCTGCGCGAGACGCTGCTGTTCCTCGCGCTGACCGGCATCCTGATTCCGCTGCTGAGGCAGCGCCGCGTCAACCAGGTGCTGGGCTTTCTCGCGGTGGGAGTGCTGGTCGGCCCGCATGGACTGGCGCTATGGGCCGACCGCTATCCCTGGCTCGCCGCGTTCACCTTCCCGCGGCGCGAAGGCGTGCTGGTGCTGGGGGAACTCGGCGTACTGTTCCTGATGTTTACGATCGGCCTCGAACTGTCGGCTGCGCGCCTGTGGGCATTGCGGCGCTGGGTGTTCGGCGCCGGCAGCATCCAGGTATGCGTGAGCGCGGCATTGATCGGCACGCTGGCGGGGCTGTTCGGCAACCGCATCGAAGCAGCGGCGGTGCTCGGCCTGGTGCTGTCGCTGTCATCGACCGCGATGGTGATGCAATTGATGACCGAGCAGCGCATGCTCGGTTCGGCGCTCGGCCAGGCCGGGTTTTCGGTGCTGATGCTGCAGGACCTGGCGGTGGTGCCGCTGCTGATCCTGATCGGCGTGCTGGCCGGCGGCAGCAGTGCCGGCTGGCCGGCGCTGGCCGGCTTCACGCTGCTCAAGTCGGCCGGCGCGATCGTGCTGATCTACCTGCTCGGACGGCGCGTGATCCAGCCGCTGTTCCGCGCGTTCTGCGGGCGCCAGCACCCGGAAGTGCTGATGGCCCTGACCTTGCTGAGCACGCTCGGCATCGGCGCGCTGACCGCGGCGGCCGGGCTGTCGATGGCGCTGGGCGCGCTCCTGGCCGGCCTGCTGCTGGCGGAGACCGAATTCCGGCATGAAGTCGACGTGACGGTGGAGCCGTTCAAGGGCTTGCTGATGGGCCTGTTCTTCATGACGGTAGGGATGGCGATCGACCTGCGCGAAATCATCCGCTCGCCGCTGTGGCTGCCGCTGTCTGTGCTCGGACTGATCGTGATCAAGTCGGCGGTGCTCGCCGTGATTTTCCGCGGCGGCGGCTTCAACTGGGGGCGCGCGCTGGAAGGCGCGCTGCTGCTCGGACAGGGCGGCGAATTCACCTTCATCGTGGTCGGCTACGCGATGGAGCGCAAGCTGCTGACACCCGACGTCGGCCAGTTCGCCATGCTGGTCGTCAGTCTCAGCCTGTTCGCCACACCGCCGCTGGCGCGCGCCGGCCGCCTGTTCGGCGACTGGTGGGAACGGCGCCATCCGGCCGACGACAGTGACGCGGGCGCAGCGCCGGCGACGGGCGAGGCGCTGGTGATCATCGCCGGGTTCGGGCGCGTCGGGCAGCTGGTCGCGCACATGCTCGAAGCGCAAGGCATCCGCTACGTGGCGCTGGAATGCAATGCACAGCTGGTCGGCAGACTGCATGCGCGCGGCGTCCCGATATATTTCGGCGACGCCGCGCGCATCGAGTTGCTGCGCAAGGTCCAGGCGGACCGTGCGACCGCAATCGTGTTGACGATGGACCACCCGGCCTCCGCACTGAATGCGGCCCGCGCGATCCGGCGCGAATACCCGGCGCTGCCGCTGTTCGCCCGCGCCAACGACGAACGCCACGCGCAGCAGCTGAAGCGGGCCGGCGCCAGCGCGGTGATTCCGGAGACGCTGGAAAGCGGGCTGCAGCTGGCCGCCTCGGTGCTGCGGCGGCTGGACGTGGCCGATGGCGCGGTGGGGGAATTGGTGCAGCAGGAGCGCGAGCGGCGAATCGGGGAATTGCGCGGCGCTGGGGAGTCTTCGTCGGTGCGGGTCGAAGAATGAGGGAAGCGGAGTGCCATTGCAAAGTGTTGCTGGTACTTGGGGTTTGCGCTTCGGGGTGAGTAGCCGGGGGCGGCCCGGCCAGCAACCA
>CBIHOK010000138.1:0-10497 GCA_966211575.1 uncultured Noviherbaspirillum sp. | reverse complement strand
ACCACCCTGTGCGGCGCGCCGCGCCTTGCACTGCATCCCTTCTCGCCCGAACGCGACCCCCAAAACAGTCCATAACACCCTCTTAGACTTTGTAACGACCGACCAGCTCCTTCAACTTCTGCCCGAGCGCATGCAGATCATGCGCCGCCGCTTCGGTCTGCCGCGTGCTCTCCATGTTTTGCGTGGTGGAAACGCGGATGTTGTCCATCGCCTGCGCCAGCTGGTCCATGCCGGCCAGCTGCTGCTGTGATGAAACCGCGATCTGGCTGGCCGCAGACGCGCTTTCGGCGATGCTTTCTGCAAGTTGCCGGATTGCATCGCCGGCATCGTTGGATTGCCTGACGCCGGTCTCGACCGCCTTGCCGCCCTGCTCGGTCGCCAGCACCGCGCTACCGGTCGCCTTCTGGATGTCGCCGAGTATCGTGCGCACCTGGGCGGTGGCCTGCTTGGATTGCTCGGCCAGGCTTTTCACTTCCTGCGCCACCACGGCGAAGCCCTTGCCGTGCTCGCCCGCCTTGGCCGCCTCGATCGACGCATTGACCGCCAGCAGGTTCGACTGTTCCGACAGGTCGTTGACGCTGGCGATGATTTCGCCGATCGCCAGGCTCTGCTCGGATAGCCGCAGGATGCTGTCGGCGATCAGTTCCATCTGCTCGCGGATCTGCTGCATGCCGTCGATCGAATCATCCACGGCTTTCCTGCCGGTCTGCGACACCTGGGCCGCCCGTTGCGCCGCCTCGGATACGTATTTCGCCTTCTGGCTGGAGATCAGCGCGGTTTGCTTCACCTCGTCCAGCGTGGTGGCGGTTTCATTCATGACGGTCGCGATTTCGGTCGCGCCGGCCGCCACCTGCGTGGTGCCGGACAAAATGGCGCTGGAGGAAGTCGCCAGCACATCGACGCCGTCCCCCACCCTGCGATTCAGGTCGCGCAGGTTTTCCACCATCGACGCGAATGCCCGCCCCAACACATCCTGCTCCGACTGCAACGCCACTTCCACGCTCAGGTCGCCGGTCGCGATCTGCTCGGCAACCGCCGCCTTTTGCTGCAGGTCCGCGATCATCGCCACGAATGCATTGCCCAGCGCATCCTTGGACGACTGCGGCACCACTTCGACCGCCAGGTCGCCGCGCGCGATACGGCTCGCAATGTTCGCCTTTTCCTGCAGCGACTCCGCCATCTGGTCGAATTTCTCTTCCAGCAGGCCGATCTCGTCGGCACGCGGCGTCCGGTTCGTGCGCAGCACGATTTCGCCGCCGGCGACGCGCCGCGCCGCTTCGGCGATTTCGCGGATCGGGTTAGCGATCACCTGGTGCATGCGCATTGAAATCGGAACAGTAATCAGCAGCGAGATCGCCATCACCAGCAGGATGATGCCTCCGTAACGCAGCAGCCGCGCAACCAGCGGCTCGGTCGCCACGCGCAGGTAGACGCTGCCGATCTGCTTTCCATCCTGCTCGACCGGCCAGAACACGATCAGGTCATTGCCCTCGAAGCGCCTCCCGGGCTGTTCGGCAGTCGCCGGAAACGGCTGCGACGCCGCGCCGTTGCGCGAATACGATGCGAATACGCTGCCGTTGCCGCCGTAGATCGCCGCGCCGCTGACATCGGAATTTGCCTTCAACGCCGTCAGGTATTCGCGAGCCGATTGGGGATCGCTGAATACCAGCGAGGGCGCCACGCTGGCGGCCACGATCCGGGCCTGCACCGTCACCTCTTCCGTTTTCTTGTGGCGGTAAGACGCCACGTCATGGAATGCCAGCAGTATCCCGGCCAGCAACAGCGCGATGGCCGTCGCCAGTACCGTGATCAGCATCAGCTTGCGCCGTATCGGTATATTTGTCAGCCAGTGCATAGGAAATCGATCTCCGGGTAAATCCTGTTCATCGTTCAGGTAGCGCGAGCAGCCGCACGGGGCGGGCCGCCTATCGAGTGTGCACGTTCAGCGCCAGGTTCAACAGCTTGGAACTGATCTTCAGGCCGCTTCGGGTTGCTTCCGCCTCGTCGATGTTGAAGCGCACCCGATTGTCGTCGATCACGAAGCGGATGATGCCGCCGTCGTCGGCATCGACCACGGTCAGAACCGGCTTGCCGCGCACCGCATCGAGCGCCTTGCGTCGGCTTTGCGCATCGTCGTAGCCGACGTAAAGAATCTGGCAGCCGGCTTCCGCGTTCGCCGTGTCCACGCGCTTCACCATCACCGGGTGGCCGTCGATATGCTGGCCGGCGGCAGCCTGGTCGAGCGTGGCGCCGAACGGATCGCTGCCGGCCACGCATAACACCAGCGGGCTGGCCGGCGATGCAAACATGCCCGGAGGCCATTCGACGTAGATGCCGAACTTGGACAGGTAAGCCGCCTTCACCGGATATTCGAGCGAAGCGGCGCTGCCGCGTGTCGGCATCCAGGCGACCATCAGCACCAGGAGAGCAGAGACGCCGGTACGTCGCAGAATGATCAATAGGTCCATAGCGCCTTCACGTAGATGCTGCGGTCGAATTCGCTGCGCAGGGGCGCGCTGCCGAACTCCGCGTGATGATTGTTGAGCAGATTGAAACCGGACAGCGACAGCTCCAGCGCGCGCGTTGCGTGCCAGCCCACTCGCAGGTCAAGCGAGGTATAACCCGGCACCGCCGGATTCGGCAAGTCGCCGATCTTGCGCAGCGCCAGATCCAGTTCCACCTTATGCGGGAGATTCATCGATGAACGCAACGAGAACTGATGTGCGGGGTCGTTGCCGGCCGCCTGCACGCCGAAGGTATCGCCGCTGTCCGGCTGGAATCGCAAGTCCTGCTTCAGATAATTGTAGCCCGCGGTAACGCGCCACCAGTCGGCGATGCTGTAGCTGCCCCACATTTCGACGCCGTAGCCGTTGCCCTCCATCTTGTTGCCCAGCACGAAGGGCGCGCCGGAGCCGGATACCGGCTCGACGCTGCGCAAATCGCGGTAGACGTTGTAGAAGGTGGAAACCGAATACGATGCCCGTGACATCGGTTGCGCACGGTAGCCGATTTCGTAGGTAGTGATCTTCTCCGACTGGAAATCCGGGCCGCCGGCGATCACGAACGGAGCGCTGCCGGGGATGAAAAAATCACGGTCGATGCGCGACGGCGCGCGAATCGAGCGCGACACCGCGGCCCACAGCAAGGCATCGCTTTTCAGGTTCCAGGCGAGGCGCGCGTTCGGCTCCCACTCCACCCCGGTGTAATTGTTGTGTTCGAGCTTGGCGCCCAGCGTGAGCTTGACGTTCCGGTCGAGCGCAATGCTGTCCTGCGCGAAGACGTTGGCCAGCGTGAGGTCGCGCGTGGCCGGCAGAAACGCCAGTTGTGCCGAGTTGGAGACGTCGTCGCGCGCAAAACGATAGCCGCCGCCCCACAGGATGTCATGCACCTTGCCGATCGTGAAACGATGCTGAATGTCGATATCCCAGGTATCCAGCACCTCGCCGAAAGTGCCGGGATAGTCGCGCCGCGTGCGGTCGACATAGCTCTGCACCTGCAGCGAAGAATCGGCGTCCAGCCGCCGGTTCCAGCGGCCGAGCAGATGCAGTCCGGACACCGACTTGTCGTCCGCCGTCGGCTGGTCCAGCGTTCCGTCGTAGACGCCCCCCTCCATCATCAGGGAATCGGCACCACGGCCCCAGTCCAGCCGGAAGTCGAGATCCTTCTTTTGCCAGGCGTCGTCGGCGCTGTTGCCGTTCTCCCGATCCGTATGGTCGCGCGACAGGCCCTTGACGCTGACCCGGTAACTGCCGTCCTCGCCCAGCTTGCCGCCGTGCCGCAAGCCGATATCGCGGCCATCGGTGCCGGCGCCGATGCCGACCTGGGTGCCCCGGGTCTCGCTCGAGTCACGGGTGATGATGTTGATCACGCCGCTTACCGCATTGGCGCCCCACAGCGTGCCGCCGGGGCCACTGATGACCTCGATCCGGTCGATGTCTTCCGGCGGCAAGTCCTGAACGTCCCAGAACACGCCGGAGAACAACGGGGTGTAGACGCTGCGGCCGTCGATCAGGACCAGCAGCTTGTTGGCGGTGGTGCTGTTGAATCCGCGCGCCGATATCGCATACTGGCTCGCATCCACCCGCGCCACCTGCAGATTGGGTGCCAGCCGCAACATTTCCGGAATGCTGTTTGCGCCGGAACGGCGAATGTCTTCTCCGGTGATCACGTACACCGAAGCCGCCGCGCTGCGCAGCGTTTGCGGGCGCTTGGATACCGAAGTAATTTCGATGTTGGCCAGATCCTCGATGCTCAGTTGCGTCAGGGATGCTTCCGATATCGGTGCCGCTGCTTGCGCCGGGGTGCACTGGCAAATCAGCCAGAGTGCCGCCACGCTTTGCCCGGCGAGGGTCAGCCGGAATACGGGGCGGCGCCGTGACTGTGCTGACGTCCACACTGACATCCATCTCATGCCTGATCCTTTCATTTCGATCCGGATGCGGGAAAATCCTGCGCGCCGCCCTGCGCCTCTGCGCTTGCCGCCCGGCCAAGGGCGGAACACGCCGGCGGCGCTTTCAGGAAATCGCGCACATCCGCTCCGACAACAAATATTCTCCATCAAGAATCGTCAGCCGCCCGGTGCTCATCCCGAGCAGGAAATCCGCCTGCGCGCCCTCCGCAAGCGGCGCCCGGACTGCCGCGCTCGGTACTGCAACCGGTCCGACGATGCGGTCCGCGAGCAGGCAAAATCGCATACCGTCCTTGCTCAGCAGGAGCAGACGGCCGGCTCCGCCCGGACTGCCGGCGGGAAGCGCCAGCAGCGCCTTCAGGTCGACTACCGCAGTGATGACGCCGTGCAGGTTGACGATGCCACGTACGAACGGCGGCACACCGGGCAGCGGCGTCAGTTCCTTCAATGCATGCGCTTCCAGCACGTACTCCATGCCGATCGCATAACGATCGCCGTCGAGCTCGAATTCGAACAGCTCCAGCTCGGGGCCGGTTTGCGGCACGGGCGCCGGCGGCTGCGCCAGCGCCCGGGTGCGCTCGGCCAACACCGCGCGCAGGCGCGCCGGCGGCGGCACGAATTCGTCCTCGAGCGCCTGTGTCGCGGCTGCCAGCCGCTGCTTGATCGAATCCCAGTCGATCTTCTTCTCGGCTTTCTTCTCAGGTCCGCCGCGCGTCTTCATTCGTAGCCTCCACGCTGGCCCGGATCATGTCGGCAAGCCAGCCGACCGATATTCCTTCCGCCCCCGGCAATACCGCATCGTGCCGGTAATCCTCCAGCAGGCGCACCGCGTTGGCGTAATGGCGTTGCGCGTCCGCCTGGCGCCCGCAGCGCCGGCACAATCCGGCCAGTGCGACGTGCGCCAGCACGAAATCCTGGTCCAGGTAGATGGTCTGCCGCAGCAGCGCCATCGCCAATTCAATCCGGCCCTGCTGCTCAGCGATGGTCGCCCGCAGGTAACGCAAGCCGGCATTGCATTTATCGATCGCGAGCCCGGCTTCGCACCAGCGATCGGCTTCCGCAAGCAAACCGAGATCGGCGCAGCTTCGGGCGCGTGTGATCGCCTCGTGCGCGCGCGCCTGCACCTCCGACGCTTTCAGGCCCTTGCCTTTCGGCTTGTCTGGCCGCTGCGGCAATGCGCGCTCCACGTCGGCCATCGGAGCCATCCCGATGTCGGCGCCGGTCGTCGATTCACGGAGCGATTCATGGCGCAATTCACGGCGATAAAAAACGACATCGGAAAAGCGGACTGCGGCAAAGCCGGAAAACAGCTCGCGCCCGGCTTCCGCCGCGCTCGTCACCAGCCAGCCGCCGGGCGCGAGCGCATCGCGCAGCCCGGCCACCACGCGGGCTGCACGATCCTGCCCGAAATACATCAGCACGTTACGGCACAACAAGATGTCTACACCGCTCGGATAAGCGTCTTCGACCAGGTTCAGGTGATGGAAGCGGACCATGCGCTTGAGGTGCGGCGGCACCGCATGGCAGCCGGGCTCCGGCGTTTCGAAATGGCGCTTCCGGATCCAGGCCGGCACGTCGCGGAAGGACCAGTCGCGGTAGATGCCCTGCTCCGCCTTTTGCAGAAAGCCGGGATGGATATCGGTACCGATAATCGTGATTTCCCAATCCTTGGAATCGGGAATCAGGCGATCGAGCAGGATCGCCATCGAATACGCTTCCTCGCCGCTGCAGCAACCGGCGCTCCAGATGCAGAGGCGGCGGCTGCCGGCACGTCTTTCCGCTATCAATGGGGGCAGCACCTCGTACTCAAGCGCCTGGAACACCGCCGGCTCACGAAAGAAATAGGTTTCCCCGACCGCAAAGTGGGTCGCCAGCAAGCCGATCACCGTGCGCGTGACGGGGCGCGACATCAACTCGCGGACGCAAAGCTCGACGTCGTCGCAACCCAGCTCGCGCGCGATCGCATCCATGCCGCGCAACAGCGCGCTTTCCCGACCCACCGGCAGGTTCAGGCCGGTGTGGGTTTCAACGAAACGCCCGAACTGGTCCAGCAATGCGGAAGATATTTTCATCGCGCCTCGTTTGCAGTCATTGCCTGCTCCAGTACACGCGCTTCATCGAGCGAAAGGAAGCGGTCGAGATCCTGTATCAGGATCATGCCGTCGAACATCCTCACCACGCCGGCCACGCAACCGCCATCGGGAACGATGCCGGTTGCGTCGACGATGTCGGTTTCCGGACAGTTCACCATGCCGCTCACCGTATCGGCAAAAAAAGCGATCTTGCGCGTCGCACTGGTAGCCAGCACCAGCAGATCGGTCAGCGCCGTGGCGCGCGGCGGCAGCCGCAGCCGTTTGCGCAGATCCACCACCGGAATCACCTCGCCGTGCACGTTGACGATGCCGCTGATGATCTCGGGCGCGTCCGGCAGCGGGGTGACGGCGACAGCCCGCAGCACCCGGTCGACTGCGGACAACGGCAGTGCATAGCGCTGCCCGTCCAGGGTCCACACTGTCAATTGCTTCATTGCACGCCTGTAGAGATCGATCGGTTCGCCACGGCGACGGATTCAATGATCCGGTGCATGTGAATTTTCGAGCGCTTGCAATTCGCTGACCAACCGCTGGTTCTCCGCGAAGATTTCATAACGCCTGAATGCCTCTCTTATGTTTTCCCGCAACATATTATCTTCTATCGGCTTGCTCAGCACTTTGTACAAATCGCCCCGGTTGACGGCATCGATCACGGTGGCGAAATCGGTATAGCCGGTCAGCAGCAAGCGGATCGTATCAGGATACATTTCCTTGATCCGCTGCAGCAATTCGGTACCGGAGACGCCAACCAGACGTTGTTCGGAAACGACTACGCCGACGTCATGCGTGGCCAGCAGTTCCAGCGCCTGGGCCGCATCCTGGGCGGTCAGCAGATGCCATCCTTCGCGCCGGAACGCCCGCTTCATGGCTGCCAGCATTGCCGGCTCGTGGTCGACCAGCAGCAAGGTGTAGGCGGCTTCGCTTCCGCCCCCGGTGTCGTCAAGGCGGCGCCCTTCCCGCAGAAGTTGCGTCATCTCCGCCTCGGGCAGCGGGCGGCTGAACAGAAAACCCTGCATTTCCTGGCACGACTGCTTGCGCAGATACCCGAACTGCCCTAGCGTTTCGACGCCTTCGGCGATGGTGTTCAGGCCAAGGTTGTAGGCCATCGCGACGATGCTGCGCACCAGCGCGGCGCTGCCCGAGTGTTCGGTCATGTCGCGGATGAAGGACTGGTCGATCTTGATGCGGTCGACCGGATAGCGCCGCAGGTAGCCGAGCGAGGAATAGCCGGTCCCGAAATCGTCCAGCGACAGGCTGACGCCGAGGCGCTTGAGCTCGTGCATGGTTTCGATCGTCTGTTCCGCATTCTCCAGGATCAGGCTCTCCGTCAGCTCCAGTTCGAGCCATTCCGGTTCCAGTTGCGCTTCGGCCAGCGCCTCTTCGACGGTCGCTACCAGGTTGGCCAGGCGGAATTGCTGCGCCGACAGGTTGACCGCCATACGCAGCGGCTCCAGTCCCTGCTGCTGCCATGCCTTGGCTTGCGCGCAGGCAGCGTGCAGCACCCAGGCGCCGACCGCCGGCATCAATCCGCACTCTTCCAGCAAGGGAATGAAACGCGCCGGCGAAATCAGCCCCTGCTGCGGATGCTGCCAGCGCAGCAGCGCTTCGACGCCGACCATGACGCCGGTCTTCAGATTCAGTTGCGGCTGGTAGTGCAGGCGGAATTCGCCGCGCTCCAGCGCGCGATGCAGTTCCGCCTCCAACTGGACGCGCTGCTCGAGATCGCGGTCCAGGTCCGCGCTGTATTGCCGGAACTGGCCTTCGACGCGGCTGCGGTCGGCCGCGGCGCGGGCCCGGCGCAGCAGGTAGGCGACCTCCTGCTCATGCACCCGATACATGACGCCGCCGATCGCGGCTTGCAGGAAAACCTCCTTGTCGCCGACGCGGACCGGTTCCTGCAGCACGCGTTGCATGTCGCGCCCGAACGCATCAATTGCATCGCCGAGTTCGAGGTCGAGCGTGATCAGCACGAATTCGTCCTGCGACAGCTTGGCCAGCAGTCCGTCGCTGCCGCGCCGGCCTTCCAGCCGCAGCGCCAGTGTACGCATCACGTCGTCGATCGCGACGCTGCCCAGCAGCTGCACCACCTTGTCGAGCCGATGCAAGCGGATGTCGAACATGGTCAGGAAGGTGCCGCGCTGTTCCGCTATTGCCGCCAGCAGCGGCAGGCGTTCCTCCATCAGCGCGCGGTTGGGCATGCCGGTCTGGGCGTCGTAGAAGGCGAGGTAGTGCAACTTTGCCTCGGTCGCCAGCCGCCGCTGTTCGTTCAGCATATTCCCAAGGGAAAACGAAAGATCATCCGCCACTTCGTGCAGCAACTCGATCACCGGTTTGTCGAAGCCGCCCTCCTGCCCGTGGCACAACGCGAACGCGCCGATCACCGGACCATCTTCACGCAGCGGCAGTACCGCCATCGCATGCCTGCCCGGTTCGAGCGGCATGCCGCCGTGTGCCCGATCGCCGTGGATGAAGGCGCGGCCGCCGGCCATCACGCTTTCGAGCAGGCCACCGTCCCGCGTCAATTCTTCGGGATCGCCGTCTGCCGTCCCGGCCCGGCTCATTGTCCGCATGCCACCGGAGCGCGAATCGCGCAGCCAGATCGAGGCAAACCGGAACAAGCCGCAATCGACGGCGATCCGGCACGCCTCCTCATACAGGCTGTCGGGGGATTCCGCGCGCACGATCGCCCGGTTGACCCGGCTCAACATCGTGAGCATCCGATTGAGGCGATCGAGACTGGCAACCCGGCTAACCATTGAACGTCTCTCCGCCGGCCGTCGGAGGCGGCGGCGACTGGCCGGGTCCCCGCGCCTCCTGCAACAGTTTGGACATGCGCAGCGACAGCTCCCAGCGGTCGACCGGCTTGTTGATGAATTCATCGGCGCCGGATACCAGGATACGCTTGTGCGCGGCCACGTCGTCGAGCGAAGACACGATGATTACCGGGATGGCCCGGGTGGCCGGATTTCCCTTGAGCCAGCGCACGACGTCGAATCCATCCACGTCGGGCATCATCAGATCCAGCAGGATCAGATCGGGCAACTCGGAAGCCGCCATTGCCATTCCTGCCTTGCCGCCGGCTGCGGCAATCGTTTTATATCCTTCCGCCTTTACGAAAACGTCGAGTAGCTTTCGATTGCGTTCCTCGTCGTCGACGATCAAAACCGTCGGCGCTGACGCGTGTCCCATGAGGTGCTCCTGCACAGTATGTTGCCATCAAGTAATAACACCAAGATCATAGCAACTTATATTGGCGCCCCTGTATTGAAAAACAGACAACTTTATTGATATTTATCAAGCTTTGCCGATATAAGCGACCGGCCCTCGTGCCCGAGAACTTCCAGGCGGCATCGGGGCGTGGATTTGACCACGGGCCGGGCGAGTTGATCTCCCAAAAGTAAAAAGCCCGGATAAAAATCCGGGCTTTGAATGGTGCCGAGGCGCGGTCAGCTGAAAGTCTTGCCTTCGGCTGCCAGCTTCGCCAGCAGCGGGGCCGGCTTCCAGGCCTCCCCGTGACGGCCCTTCGCGAACCGTTCCATGGTCATCACGACGCTCTGCAGGCCGACGGTATCGGCGTAGAACATCGGACCGCCGCGGAACAGCGGGAAGCCGTAGCCGGTCAGGTACACCATGTCGATGTCGGAGGCGCGTTGCGCAATGCCTTCTTCGAGGATGTACGCGCCCTCGTTCACCAGCGCGTACACCAGGCGCTCGACGATCTCCTGGTCGCTGATCTTGCGGCGCTCGATGCCGAGATCGGCCGAGTGCTTGATGATCATGTCGTTGACGACCTGCGACGGATACGGCTTGCGATCGCCCGGCTTGTAGTCGTACCAGCCGGCGCCGGTCTTCTGGCCGAAGCGGCCCATTTCGCACAGCAGGTCGGCAGTCTTCGAATAGGTGACTTGCGGCTTCTCGACATAGCGGCGCTTGCGGATATACCAGCCGATGTCGTTGCCGGCCAGGTCGCCCATGCGGAACGGCCCCATCGCGAAG
>CBIHOK010000137.1:0-10608 GCA_966211575.1 uncultured Noviherbaspirillum sp. | reverse complement strand
CCGGCTTGTTCAGCACTTCATCCGGCACCAGCGCCTTGCCGGTGTCGTGCAGCAGGCCGCCGAGGCCGGCTTCGCGCGTCAGCCCGGTATCCATTCCGGTGGAACGGCAGAATGCGACCAGCAGCGTGCAGACGCTGACCGAATGCAGGAAGGTGTAGTCGTCCTTGTTCTTGATGCGCAGCAGGCCGGTCAGCGCGCCGGGATTGCGCAGGATCGATTCCGTGATGTTCTGCACCACCGGTTCCACCTGGTCCAGCTCGATCGCCTTGCCCAGGCGCGCGTCGTGCATCACGGTACGCACCAGATGGTGCGCCTGGTTCTTGACCTGGCGTGCGCGCGCCAGTTCTTCCGATACCGATACGCGGATGCGCGGCGCCGGAGTCTGTCGGGCCAAGCCGATCAGCTCCTGCTCCATCGCGGCGCCGACCTGCTCGGCGGTGGGCGCATCGCTGACATCCAGCCCCTTGTCGGTGTCGATATACAGTTCGTGGATGCCGGCCTCGGCAATCTTGTGGATTTCGGCATCGGACGAGATCAGCAAGCGGTTGCGCGCGAACGGGTGATCCATCCAGTTGCAGTTGAAATCGTGCACATACATGCCAGGCTTGAGTTTGGCTATGCCGATTTTCTTGATCATCGCTAGGTCTCCTCCGGGTAACCGGAATCATCCAAGTATAGCGAGAATTTGTTACATTTTGGAATCATCCGGGTGAAATCGCACGCATCCCTGGTGGATTTCGCCGGGGACGGAATTACGCGGAGGTTGCCGGTCCGATCGGCTCGGCCTGCTGCTGGCGGCCGAAGATGTGGGTATAGGTGGGATAGAACGAGCAGTACATCACCACTGTCATCAGCAGCGACAGCGGCAGCAGCACGATCATGACGACCATGGTGCGCGGGAATATCAGGGACAGTATGCTGCTCAGCATTGCCGGCGCCACCACGCCGATCAGTATCCATGCGAGCCCGTACACGAGAAAGGCCTTGCGCGCGCGCAGCACCGCGAAAAAGCTGTAAAAGAGCGCCTTGAACAATCCCATGCGCTGCCAGGCGATCAGCGGCGCCGCATACCAGAAGGCCATCGCGGCCGGAAGATAGACGATCCCGGAAAACAGCATCGCCAGCGACATCGACGAATTGCTCACGGTCTGCTGGTCGAGATCCTGCTGACCGCTCATGATGCGCCAGAACATGCCGCCGTCGACCAGGGCCGAGGCAGCGATGGCTGCGATCGCGGCCAGCAGGTAGAGCGCTCCCAGGCTGAGCAGACGGCCTGCCGCCGGTGAGCGGAAGCCGACCAGCAACAGGTTCGGATACACTTTCTTGCGCTGCTCGATATTCGCGCAGGCCTGCATGAAACTCATCGAGAACAGCGGTACCAGCAGCATCGGCAGTACCTGGCCAACGACCGGGATGATGCCGACCGCCAGCATCAGGAACATGTAGCTGAGGAACAGCGTGGCGGTCTCGGCCGGTTGCTTGCGGAACAGCGCGAAACCTTCCTTCACCCAGAGCCAGCCGGCATTTGAGGACAGTTTTTCCATCGTCAGAACAAGGCCGGTGCGGGATGCGCGATACGCTCGCGCAGGATGCGTTCGAAATGCCCGGGATCGTGCGGGGTCAGCATCTCGGCTTCGCGCGGCAGGTAGAAATCGTATAACCGCGACAGCCAGAAGCGCAGCGCGCCCGCCTGCAGCATCGCCTGCCACGACGCCTTTTCCGCTTCGGTAAACGGACGTACCGCATGATAGGCGGCGAGCAGCGCGTGCAGCCGCGGCAGGTCGAGCGCGCCGCTGTCGAGGTCGATGCACCAGTCGTTGACGGTGACCGCGACATCGAACAGCCAGGTATCGCAGCCGGCGAAGTAGAAATCGAAAAAACCGGTCAGGCGCTCGCCGACAAACATCACGTTGTTGCGGAACAGATCGGCGTGGATCGGGCCGCGTGGCAGCTGCCGATAGGTGTCCGACGTCGCGTACGCATCCTGGAAATGGACCTCGGCGCGCAGCAGGTGTTGGCTGTCTTCCGGCAGGTAGGGCAGCACTTGCGGCGTGGTCGCGTGCCACCAGTCGAGGCCGCGCAGATTGGGCTGGTGGATGCCGAAATCCTTGCCGGCGAGATGCATCTTCGCCAGCATCGCGCCGACCGCGGCGCAATGCGCCGGCTGCGGATCGAGCTGCGACGCGCCTTCCAGCCGGGTGACGATGGCGGTCGGCTTGTCGTGCAGGCAGTGCAGGATTTCGCCCTGCCGGTTGGACACCGGCGCCGGCACCAGCACCCCGCGTTCGGCCAGGTGGCGCATCAGCTGCAGGTAGAACGGCAATTGATCGAAGCTGAGTTTCTCGAAGATCGTCAGCACGTATTCGCCGCGCTCGGTGGTCAGGAAAAAATTACTGTTTTCAATGCCGGATGCGATGCCGCGCAGGGCCAGGGGCTTGCCGAGCGAAAACTGGGTCATCCATTGCGTGAGGTCGTCCAGGGTGACCGGGGTGAATACTGCCATGAGCGGAATATCAGCGGAATATCAGGAGAAATCGAAAGTCGTTGCGGCGGGCCGGGGTGGCTATTTTTTCCGGGATTTGGCAGGAACGGCGGGCGGCTCCGGCGCCTGCTGGGTGGCTTCTTCCATCTTCTGCTTCTTTTCGCGCTGTCCGAGGTCGAACTGCTGGACTTCCCATTGGGCGCCACGGTTATGGCTGCTTTCCGCATCGCCGGCCATCGCGCTGCCGGCCGGATCGTTCGGCTTCAGATAATACGTGCTGCCGCCGGTGGTGACCTTGACCTCGGTCACCTTGCCGCCCGGCGCACGTTTTTCTTCGATCTTGTTGTTGGATTCCGGTTTGCGGATCGTGACTGCCGGCGGTTCGCCTTCCTCGAGTTTTTCCAGCTGGGGCGGAGCATCGCTGGGAGGCGGAGCGGCCAGCACGGCAACAGGCATTGCATAAGCGGCAAGCCCAGCGAGAAGCAGGAGCCGGATGTCGAAGGTACGCATGATGTTTTATCGGGTGTTATGGGAATGCGAAAGAATTGCCTCTGCCAGTACATTCTAGCAAACGGCTTCCTTATTGGTCCGGCACGATGAAGTCTTTATTTCATCGTGCCCGGTTCTCACCCTCTCCCACTGGGAGAGGGCCGGGGAGAGGGAATGCGGCTCAATACATCATCGTGCCGCATCAATAAATACCGTAAATACGGCGCCGGCTCGTTGGTCCCCGGACGGGAAATGCCGGGCGCTACAGCCAGGAACTGGTTTCCTTGCCGTCGTTGGCGAACAACAGTTCGCTGCGCGCTTCGTAGAACGCGAAGATCGCGTCGACCACGTTGGCCGGTTCGTCGATCAACTGCACCAGTTCCAGGTCCTTCGCATCGATCATGCCGTCCGCCACCAGCCGCTCGCGGAACCAGTCGAGCAGGCCGCGCCAGAACGCGGTGCCCATCAGGATCACGGGGATGCGGCGCGACTTGCCGGTCTGGATCAGGGTCAGCACTTCGGTCAGCTCGTCCAGCGTGCCGAAGCCGCCCGGCAGCACCACGTAGGCATCCGCGTACTTGACGAAGGCGACCTTGCGCGCGAAGAAGTGCCGGAAGCTGATCGAGATGTCCTGCCACGCATTGCCGGCCTGTTCGTGCGGCAATTCGATGTTCAGGCCGACCGAGGACGAACGGCCCTCGAACGCGCCCTTGTTGGCGGCTTCCATGATGCCCGGGCCGCCGCCGGAAATCACTGCCAGCCCTGCATCCGACAGCCGGCGCGCGAGATCCACGCAGCGCAGGTAATACGGGTTGTCGGCCTTGATCCGGGCCGAGCCGAAGATTGAGACTGCCGGGCGCACTTCGGACAGGCGTTCGGTCGACTCGATAAACTCTGCCATAATCGTGAGCATATGCCACGATTCGCGGGCTTTTTTTGTCGTCGCCCGTTCGATATCGGTCACCTGCCGCAGGCGCGGCACGTTTTTTCCCTTTACATCCATATGAATAAAACCCTGTTGCTGGTCGACGGTTCCAGCTACCTGTACCGCGCGTTTCATGCGATGCCCGACTTGCGCAGCCCCGAAGGCGCACCGACCGGCGCGATCCACGGCATGATCAACATGCTGCGCAAGCTGAGAAATGATTACCCGGCAGCATACATGGCCTGCGTATTCGATGCAAAAGGGAAAACCTTTCGCGACGATCTTTACCCCGAGTACAAGGCGCACCGGCCCTCGATGCCGGAAGACCTGGCGCGCCAGATCGAACCCATCCATGAAGCGGTGCGGGCGCTGGGCTGGCCGATCCTGATGGTGGAAGGGGTGGAGGCCGACGACGTGATCGGCACGCTGGCGGTACAGGCGGTCGAACACGGCATGGAAGCGGTGGTGTCGACCGGCGACAAGGATCTGGCGCAACTGGTCAACGACCATGTCACGCTGATCAACACGATGAGCAACGAAAAGCTCGACCGCGCCGGCGTGATCGCCAAGTTCGGCGTGCCGCCGGAGCGCATCGTCGATTACCTGACGCTGATCGGCGACAGCGTCGACAACGTGCCCGGGGTCGACAAGGTCGGCCCGAAGACGGCGGTCAAATGGCTGACGCAGTACGGCTCGCTGGACCGGGTCATCGCCTGCGCGGACGACATCGGCGGCGCGATCGGCGGCCACCTGCGGCGTGCGCTCGACTGGCTGCCGCAAGCGCGCACGCTGCTGACCGTCAAGACCGACTGCGACCTGTCGGCGCACATGAAAACCATCCCCGAATCGCTGGTTGCGCAGCCCGCCGACAATACGGTGCTGATCGATTTCTTCAAGCGTTACGGCTTCAGGACCTGGCTGCGCGAACTGACCGGCGAAGCTGCGGCAGCCCGGCCCGCTGCACAGGCGCACGACGGTGCATCGCGGCAGGAATCGCCGGCCGCGGCGCCCAAGGCCACGCCCGCTGCCGAATACGAAACCGTGCTGACCGAGGCGCAACTGGAGCGCTGGCTGGCAACCATCGATGCCGCACCGCTGACCGCCGTCGATACCGAAACCACGTCGCTGGACGCGATGCGTGCGCAACTGGTCGGCATCTCGCTGTGCTGCCAGCCCGGCATCGCCGCCTACATTCCGGTGGCGCACAATTACCAGGATGCGCCGCCGCAGCTGTCGCGCGATGACGTGCTGGAAAAGATGCGGCGCTGGCTGGAAGACGAGAGCAAGCCGAAAGTCGGCCAGCACCTGAAATACGACAGCCACATCTTCGCGAACCACGGCGTGCGCCTGCGCGGCATCCGCCACGACACCTTGCTGGAATCCTACGTATTCGAATCGCACCGCAGCCACGACATGGACAGCCTGGCGCTGCGCCACCTCGACCGCAAGACGATCACGTTCGAGGAAGTCTGCGGCAAGGGCGCATCGCAGATCTGCTTCGACCAGGTGGACGTGCAGCGCGCAACCGAGTACGCGGCCGAGGATGCCGACGTCACGCTGCAACTGCACCAGGCGATGTGGCCGCATATCGAAGCCGACGCCGGCCTCGCGTTCATCTACGAGAAGGTCGAGATGCCGACCTCGATCGTGCTGCAGAAGATCGAACGCAACGGCGTGCTGATCGATGCCGCACTGCTGACCCGGCAATCGCATGAACTGGGCATACGCATGCTGGAAATGGAGAAGCAGGCATACGAGCTGGCCGGGCAGCCGTTCAACCTGAACTCGCCGAAACAGATCGGCGAAATCTTCTTCGACAAGCTGCAACTGCCGGTGGTCAAGAAGACTCCGTCCGGTTCGCCGTCGACCGACGAGGAAGTGTTGCAGAAGCTGGCGGAAAACTATCCGCTGCCGAAAATCCTGCTCGACTACCGCGGGCTATCCAAGCTGAAGTCGACCTACACCGACAAGCTGCCGAAGATGGTCGACCCGGCGACCGGGCGGGTGCACACCAATTACGCGCAGGCGGTCGCGGTCACCGGCCGGCTGGCATCGAACGAGCCCAACCTGCAGAACATCCCGGTGCGCACCGCCGAAGGCAGGCGCATCCGCGAAGCGTTCGTCGCGCCGCCCGGCAGCAAGATCGTGTCGGCCGACTATTCGCAGATCGAGCTGCGCATCATGGCGCACATTTCGGGCGATCCCAACCTGCTGCGCGCATTTGCCGAGGGTGAGGATATCCACCGCGCCACCGCCGCCGAAATCTTCGGCATGGCGCCGGCCGAGGTCAGCAGCGAGCAGCGGCGCTATGCGAAGGTGATCAACTTCGGCTTGATCTACGGCATGAGCGCATTCGGGCTCGCGAGTAATCTGGGCATCGAGCGCTCGGCCGCGCAGATGTACATCGACAGGTATTTCCAGCGCTATCCGGCGGTCGCGCAATACATGGCCGATACGCGCAGCCAGGCCAAGGCGCGCGGCTACGTCGAAACGGTGTTCGGGCGGCGCCTGTGGCTGCCCGAGATCAATTCGCCGAACGGCCCGCGCCGCCAGGCGGCCGAGCGCGCCGCGATCAATGCGCCGATGCAGGGCACCGCTGCGGATCTGATCAAGCTGTCGATGATCGCGGTGCAGGACTGGCTGGAGCGGACCGGCATGCGCACGAAGATGGTGATGCAGGTGCACGACGAACTGGTGCTGGAAGTGCCGGATGCGGAACTGGACCAGGTGCGCGAACAGCTGCCGCAGTTGATGCGCGGGGTGGCGACGCTGAAGGTGCCGCTGATCGCCGAGGTCGGAATCGGAAACAACTGGGAAGAAGCGCATTGAACGCATTGAACGCGCGCTGAACCCGAACGACTTTGAGGAAGAAAACGATGCGCAGGATGCAGGATGAACATGAGGTGCCGTCCGGCTTCGGCCGCGGCTTCGCCGCCGCAGCGGGGCCGGTGGCCGCGCAAGGCCCGATCATCACCGAAGGCGCCGGCCTGACCGCAGGGCCGGTGAGCATCACCGTCAACGGCCAGGAGGTGCCGGTGTACCGGGCGCAGCCGGCGGGGCGGAGCGGCTTGCCGGTGGTGCTCGTGGTGTCCGAGATATTCGGCGTGCACGAGCATATCGCCGATGTCGCCCGGCGTTTCGCCAGGGAGGGTTACCTGGCGCTCGCACCCGACCTGTTCCTGCGCCAGGGCGACCCGCGGGCGCACCGGACGGTTCCCGACCTGTTGCGCGAGGTGGTGTCGAAGGTGCCCGATGCGCAGGTGATGAGCGATCTCGATGCCTGCGTCGCCTGGGCCGGGAACAACGGCGGCGACATCACGCGGCTCGGCGTCACCGGCTTTTGCTGGGGCGGCCGGATGACCTGGCTGTACGCCGCACACAATCCGCAAGTGAAGGCGGCGGTGGCCTGGTACGGCCGCCTGACCGGCGCCAAGACCGCACTGGCACCCGCGCATCCGCTCGATATCGCCGCCGGCCTCACGGTGCCGGTGCTGGGCCTGTACGGCGCCAGGGACGAGTCGATTCCGCTCGACACCGTGGACGCGATGAGGCAGGCGCTGGCGCAGGGAGGCAGCGGGTCGGAATTCGTGGTTTACCCGGATGCCGGCCATGCGTTCCATGCCGACTACCGGCCGAGCTACGTGGAAGCGGATGCGAAGGACGGGTGGAAGCGCTGCCTCGCATGGCTGCGGGCGCACGGAGTGTAAAAGACTGCGCCGGCGCAGGCGGACCGACCGGAATTTGCCGAATCCGCCGGTCTATGCTTTAATTTGCAACTTTGTTGCAAATTAAAGAGGCGCAAAATCGACCACGTCCTGATTTCGATCCTGCTTGCCACCGCCATCGCGGGCATCGTCAGCATTTCCGCTGCCGCCATTTTTTCGTTCGCGCTGCTGTCGAAGGCAGTGGAGCGGATGGTCAGCCTGTCGGTCGGCATCCTGCTGTCGACCTCGCTGCTGCATGCCTTGCCGGAAGCGTTCGAGTCGAAGGCCGATCCGCACGTGTTGTTTGCAACCTTGCTGGGCGGCTTGCTGGCGTTCTTCCTGCTCGAAAAACTCGCGATCCTGCGCCACTCGCATCACTACGAGGGCGACGGCCACGGCCATGTGCATGGGCACGATGCGCACGAGGCGGGAAAGGCGGGCTGGATGATCCTGGTGGGCGACGGCCTGCACAACTTCACTGATGGAATACTGATCGCCGCCGCCTTCCTGGCCGATCCGAATCTCGGCCTGGTCACCGGCCTGGCCATCATCGCGCATGAAATCCCGCAGGAAATCGGCGATTTCATCGTGCTGCTCAACGCCGGCTTCAGCCGCGCGCGCGCCTATGCGTACAACCTGATCTGCAGCCTGCTGGCGGTAGCCGGCGGCCTGCTCGGCTATGCGACGCTGGAGCGCGCCGCCGGCTGGATTCCGTACGTGCTGGTATTCGCGTCTTCCGGCTTCATCTACATCGCGGTCAGCGACCTGATGCCGCAGATGCAGCGCCGCGCCACCGTGCGCGAGACGATTCCGCAAGTGTTGCTGATCGCGCTGGGCGTGGGCATCGTGCTGTACCTGACCGCCGGTGAGCACACGCATTGATCAGTAACGATTGAGCCCTGGCGAAGACGGCGGGCACGGTAAAAAACGGAGCGGCACTGTCCGATTTCAAGCGTCGGATTTTCGCCGTGCTCGCCGTGGTGAAACTGTTTTTCCCCGTTGGGGATCAGTCGCCGGTCGCCACCGGTCGCGATGGATCGGCGCACCATTCGCTCCAGGAGCCCGCGTATAGTGCCGCCCCGTGCAGGCCGGCGACTTCCATCGCCAGCAGGTTGTGACAGGCGGTCGCTCCCGATCCGCATTGCATGATCGCGGCTTCCGGCGCCACCTTGGATTCAATTCCCAGCGCCGCGAACTCGGCGCGCAACTGCTCCGAGGACTTGAATCGGCCGTCTGCCTGCAGGTTGTTCCTGAAGAAGCGGTTCCTGGCGCCGGGAATATGGCCGCCAACCGGATCCAGGGTTTCGTTTTCACCGCGGAAGCGGTCCGGCGCGCGGGCATCGATCACGGTACGTGTCGCTTGTTCGAGATTGGCCAGCACTTCGCCGACACTGACGGTCGGCATGCGCGACGGCCGCAGCGCGATATTGCCATGCGGTCGCGCGGCTGCTTCCGTGGACAGCGCCTGGCCTTGCGCCTGCCATGCCTGCAGGCCGCCGTCCAGTACCGCGGCAGCGCGGTGGCCGACCCAATGCAGCATCCACCACAGGCGGGCGGCGAACATGCCGCCGTGCGCATCATAGGCAATCACCTGGGAATCGCGATTGATGCCGAGGCGGCGCAGGGTTTCGATGAATGTTTCCGGCTGTGGCAGCGGGTGGCGGCCGCGGAATTCGCCGTTCGGACCCGGACGCTTGTCGCTCAGTTCCGTTTCGAAGTCGACGAACTGCGCGCCGGGAATATGCCCGGCCGCATAGGCTTCGCGGCCGGCATCGAGCCTGGCCAGATCGTGCCGGCAGTCGAGCACGATCCAGCCCGGGTCATCGATATGCGGTACCAGTTCGGCGGCTGAAATCAGCGTCGTGTATTCCATCGGATTCTCCTGTTTGCGGCGGGCGCCGCTCCTTGCTCAGACCGAAATCCGACCCCGGTACCATTCGTGGAAATGCTGCATGCCGTCTTCCATCGGCGACTGGTAAGGACCGGCTTCGTTGACACCGCGTTCCAGCAGGATGCGGCGGCCGGCATCCATGCGCAGCGCGATTTCATCGTCCTCGATGCAGGTTTCCATGTAGGCGTCGCGTTCGGCCTCGACGAATTCGCGCTCGAACAGCACGATCTCTTCCGGATAGTAGAACTCGACCACGTTCAGCGTCTTCTGCGGTCCCTGCGGCCACAGCGTCGACACCACCAGCACGTGCGGATACCACTCGACCATGATGTTCGGATACAGCGTCAGCCAGATCGCGCCGAACGGCGGCGGTTCGCCGTTGCGGAACTTGAGCACCTGTTCCTGCCACTTCCTGTACTTCGGCGTGCCGAAGCGCGACAGCGCATGGTTGACGCCCACCGTCTGCACGCTGTAGTGCTCGCCGAATTCCCAGCGCAGGTCGTCGCAGGTGACGAAGCTGCCGAGGCCCGGATGGAAAGGCTCCACATGGTAGTCCTCGAGGTAAACCTCGATGAAGGTCTTCCAGTTGTAGTCGCAGTCGTGCACCTCGACATGGTCGAGCATGTAGCCGCTGAAATCGAGATCTTTGGTCACGCCCAGTTTGGCCATCGCCTGCATGACATCGAAGCCGTTCTGTTCGAACAGCAGACCGTTCCAGTTCTGCAGCGGGGTCTTCGACAGGTTCATGCAGGGCGTTTCGCCGAAATGCGGCGCGCCGACGAGTTCGCCTTTCAGATCGTAGGTCCAGCGATGCAGCGGACATACGATATGCCCGGTATTGCCCCGCCCGTCCAGCATCTTGGCCTGACGGTGGCGGCACACGTTGGATAACAGCTCGATGCCGCCCGCATTGCGCACCAGCATGCGCCCTTCGTTTTCCCACGGCAGCGTCGCGTAGTCGCCGGTGTTCGGGACCATCAGCTCATGGCCCGCATAGCGCGGGCCCGCATGAAAGAGTTGCTTGATTTCCTGCCGCAGCAGTGCGTCGTTGAAATAGACGTTGACCGGAAGTTGCGCACTGGAACGCGCAAGTTTGGCAAAAGTAGCCAGATCGGAC
>CBIHOK010000136.1:0-10611 GCA_966211575.1 uncultured Noviherbaspirillum sp. | reverse complement strand
CTGGCCGACCTCGTGATCAAGCAGGCGCAGTCGCGGCTGCGCTCGGCGCAGAAGATCGAGAAGAAAAAATCTTCCGGCGTCGCGGTATTGCCGGGCAAGCTGACCGATTGCGAATCGGACGACGTCTCGCGCAACGAGCTGTTCCTGGTCGAGGGCGATTCCGCCGGCGGCTCGGCCAAGATGGGCCGCGACAAGGAATTCCAGGCGATCCTGCCGCTGCGCGGCAAGGTGCTGAACTCGTGGGAGACCGAGCGCGACCGGCTGTTCGCCAACAACGAGATCCATGACATCGCGGTCGCGATCGGCGTCGATCCGCACGGCCCGAACGACACGCCGGACCTGTCCGGCCTGCGCTACGGCAAGATCTGCATCCTGTCGGACGCGGACGTGGACGGCTCGCACATCCAGGTGCTGCTGCTGACGCTGTTCTTCAAGCACTTCCCGCAACTGATCGCGCGCGGCCACATCTGCGTCGCGCGCCCGCCGCTGTACCGGATCGACGCGCCGGCACGCGGCAAGAAGCAGGCGCAGAAACTGTACGCGCTGGATGACGGTGAACTGACCGCGATCGAAGACAAGCTGCGCAAGGATGGCGTGAAGGACGGCGCCTGGGCGATTTCCCGCTTCAAGGGGCTGGGCGAAATGAACGCCGAACAGTTGTGGGAAACCACGATGAATCCGGATACCCGGCGCCTGCTGCCGGTTTCGCTCGGCGACTTCGACCTGACCGCTTCCGAGAACCGGTTCAACATGCTGATGGGCAAAGGCGAGGCGGCTGCGCGCCGCGCGTGGCTGGAAGAGCATGGAAATGAGGCGGAGGCGGATATCTGATCCACTAGCTTCCAGTACTCCCTCTCCCGCATGCGGGAGAGGGCCGGGGAGAGGGTGACGGCAAGTGCGCCACCCGTTGAAGAACCCTCTCTCCCACCCCCTCTCCCGCCAGCGGGAGAGGGGAGCCAAACAAGATTCGACAGAACACAATGACCGAACAAGCCAACCTGTTTGAAGACACTCCCGCCAATGACGGCGAATCGCTGACACTGGCCACCTTCGCCGAACGCGCCTACCTCGACTACGCGATCTCGGTAGTCAAGGGCCGCGCGCTGCCGGACGTGACCGATGGGCAGAAGCCGGTGCAGCGCCGCATCCTGTACGCGATGAACGACCTCGGCCTGAACTCCGGCGCCAAGCCGCGCAAGTCGGCCGCCGTGGTCGGCGACGTGCTGGGCAAGCTGCATCCGCACGGCGACCAGTCGGTATACGACGCGCTGGTGCGCATGGCCCAGGACTTTTCGCTGCGCTATCCGCTGATCGACGGCCAGGGCAATTTCGGTTCGCGCGACGGCGACGGCGCGGCGGCGATGCGCTACACCGAAGCGCGCCTGACGCCGATCGCGAAGCTGCTGCTCGACGAGATCGACATGGGCACCGTCGATTTCCAGCCGAACTACGACGGCACGGCCGAAGAGCCGAAACTGCTGCCGGCCCGGCTGCCGTTCGTGCTGCTGAACGGCGCGTCCGGCATCGCGGTCGGCCTTGCCACCGAAATCCCCTCGCACAACCTGCAGGAAGTCGCGAAGGCGGCGGTCACGATGATCCGCAACCCGAAGCTGTCGCACGCGGAACTGATGCAGATCATCCCCGGGCCCGACTTCCCGGGCGGCGGGCAGATCATCACGCCGGCATCGACGATCGCGGAAATGTACGAGAACGGCCGCGGCACGCTGAAGGTGCGCGCGCGCTGGAAGATCGAAGACCTGGCGCGCGGCCAGTGGCAGGCAGTGGTCACGGAACTGCCGCCCGGCACTTCGTCGCAGAAGGTGCTGGAAGAAATCGAGGAACTGACCAATCCCAAGGTCAAGGCCGGCAAGAAATCGCTGCTGCCGGAACAGCTCGCGATGAAGCAGATGATCCTGTCGGTGCTGGACACGGTGCGCGACGAATCCGGCAAGGATGCGCCGGTGCGGCTAGTGTTCGAGCCGAAGTCGAAGAACCAGGACCAGACCGAGTTCATGAACATCCTGCTCGCGCACACCTCGCTGGAAAGCGGCGCGTCGCTCAACCTGGTGATGATCGGCGGCGACGGCCGTCCGCGCCAGAAAGGCCTGGGCCAGATCCTGCGCGAATGGATCGACTTCCGTTTCGCCACCATCACCCGCCGCACCCGGTTCCGGCTGAAGAAGGTCGACGACCGCATCCACATCCTCGAAGGCCGGGAAGCGGTGCTGCTGAACATCGACAAGGTGATCAGGATCATCCGCGAATCGGACGAACCGAAGCCGGCGCTGATGCAGGCATTCAAGCTGTCCGACCGCCAGGCCGAAGACATCCTCGAAATCCGGCTGCGCCAGCTGGCGCGACTGGAAGCGATCAAGATCCAGCAGGAACTGGCCGAGCTGCGCAACGAAAAGAAAACGCTGCACGACCTGCTCGACAATCCGGCCTCGATGAAGAAGCTGGTGATCAAGGAAATCGAGGGCGACGCGAAGCAGTACGGCGATGCGCGCCGCACGCTGATCGAGGAAGCGGAAAGGGCGGTGGTCGAACAGAAGGTGATCGACGAACCGGTCACCGTGGTCGTTTCGCAAAAGGGTTGGGTGCGCGCGCGCGGCGGCCACGGCCACGATCCGGCCCAGTTCACGTTCAAGGCCGGCGACGGACTGTACGGCGCATTCGAATGCCGCACCGTCGACACGCTGTTCGCGTTCGGTTCCAACGGCCGCGTCTATTCGGTTGCGGTATCGGCCCTGCCCGGTGCGCGCGGCGACGGCGTCCCGGTCACTACGCTGATCGAGCTGGCCACCGGCACTCACCTTCTGCATTATTTCGCCGGCCCGGCCGACACCCAGTTGATGCTGTCGACCACTGCCGGCTATGGCTTCAGCGCCAAGGCCGGCGACATGGTCAGCCGCATCAAGGCCGGCAAGGCCTTCATCACGATCGACAACGGCGACGAACCGCTGGCGCCGCGCGTGATCGAGGACAAGGCCAGCGCCCTCGCCTGCCTGTCGCAGAAGGGCCGGCTGCTGGTATTCGGCCTGGATGAAATCAAGTCGCTGTCCGGCGGCGGCCGCGGCGTGATCCTGATGGAACTGGAAAAAGGCGAGAAACTGCTGGCGACGCAACCGATCAGCCAGAGAGGCGTCATCGTGAGCGGCGCCGGACGCGGCGGCAAGCCGCAGGAACTGCAACTGTCGGCTTCGGCATTGGCGCCGCATATCGGCAAGCGGGCGCGCAAGGGCAAGGCGCTGGAGTCGCGGATCAAGGCCGCGGGCTTGTCTGCGGTAAAGTAGTTCCGATCCCGGTGCAGCGAAAAGCGGGCTGGTTCAAGGCCCGCTTTTTATTTGCGCCGGCTGTTCAATTCGGAGAGCGAAAACATGGATCGTCTGGCGGCAATGGAAACCTTCGTCTGCGTGGTCGAAGCCGGCTCCTTTTCCGCGGCCGCACGCCGGCTCGAACTGGGGCAGCCCGCCGTATCGAAAACCATCGCCCAGCTCGAACAACACCTGGGCACTCGCCTGCTGCTGCGCTCGACGCGCGGCCTGATGCCGACCGATGCCGGGCAGCGCTTCTACGAGCATGCAAAACGCGCGATCGACGAAGCAGATCTTGCGGAGCATGCAGCGCGCGATTCCTCGGAAGGCCTGAGCGGACGGCTGCGCGTCTGCGCAGCTGTGACCTTTGCGCGCCTGCATATCATCCCGGCGCTGAAAGCCTTCCTCGACCAGCACCCGAACCTCGAAATCGACGTTACCCTGGACGATCGGAATATCGATTTGCTGGAAGAAGGAATCGATGTCGCGCTGAGAATGGGGACACTGGCCGACTCCAGCATGACGGCGCGATGTCTGGCGCACAGTCCCCGACTGGTCGTCGGCACGCCGGCATACTTTGCTTCCGCCGGTGTGCCGCAAACACCCCCGGACCTGGGCAAGCACCAGGCCATCGTGTATGCGCAAGGCGGGGGTGGAGAATCGTGGTCGTTCAGCCGGAGCGGAACCGAGACAGCGGTCGTCGTGTCAGGGCGTGTCCGCGTCACGGCAGCGGAAGGAATGCGGGCTGCCGTCCTGGGCGACATGGGTCTGGCTGTTGCCTCGCAATGGATGTTTGCGCCGGAGCTGGAAGAAGGAAAGGTCCAGGCAGTGCTGACCGACTGGACGCTTCCGCCGGTCGACCTGTGGGCCGTCTTCCCGTCCGGCAGGCTGGTCACCTCGAAGGCCCGTGCATTTGTTGCTTTTGTCGAGCGGACGCTGGCCGGCACTGGCCCCTGAAGCGATCCGTTCAACCACGGCCGACACGTCGGCCGCCCCGCCGTTACGATGACGGGGTCCGGCACATCGACCGCGCTGTCCTTCGATCGGCGCGTTCAGACGTCAAGCTTCGGTGCGGCCGGAAAATCGACCGGCACACGCGTGGTTGCATGCAGATAGTTCGTCACGGTCTTGTCGCCGATGACCACGATCGCATCGACCAGGTTGGCCTTGGACCAGCCTGCGGTGAAGAACGCATCCACCAGCGCCGGGTCGGCGTGGCCGCGCTCGCTGGCGATGTTCTTCACCAGCCGGGCCAGCGCATCGAGCCTGGAATCGAAGCTTGCCTTGCCGCTGCGGATTTCGAGCAGTTGCGCATCGGTGAAGCCGAGCATCTTGCCGACCATGGTATGCGCGGCGAGGCAGTACTCGCAGTTGTTCACCTGGCTGACGACGAGATTGACTATCTCTCGCGCCTTGCCGGTAATGCTGCTCTTGGCGTTCTGGAACGCCAGATAGCTGCCCAGCGCATGCTCCGAGTGGGCAAGCGTCGCATAGAGATTGGGAACCGTGCCCAGGCTCTTCTTCAGAGTGTCGAACAGAGCCTGGTTGGCGGGGGACACTTCTTCGCGGGCAGGTACGTTGATTACGGCCATGATGATTCTCCTTGCTGTCGATGATGAATTGATGAGGGAACGATGCGCGACTGCGCCGTCACGCTGCGGCTTTGGCTGCGCGCTCCAGGATCGGAAACATGTCCGACGGATCGGGACGATGCGTGTAATCGGGATTGATCTCGGAGTACAGCACGACACCGTCTTCGCCGATCACGTAGCGGGCGGGAATCGGCAGCGTCCAGCTCGGGTCGTCGTTAAACATCGGCAGGTCGTTCTTCAGCGTCTTGTAAAGCGCGATCAGATAGTCGGGCAGCGTGAAACGCAGGCCGAACGCTTCGGCGGTTTGATTTCCCTTGTCGTTCAGGACCGGGAAATCGAGTTTGTTGGTACGCACCGACTTGCGGCTGTTGACCTGAGTTTGCGGGGAAATCGCGACGACACGGGCCCCCCGCGCCCGCAGTTCCGGCAACACCTCGTTCAGCGCCTGCAATTCGATATTGCAGTACGGGCACCAGACGCCGCGATAAAAACTGACGACGAGCGGGCCTCGCGCCAGCAGCGTTTCGGACGACACATCGTTCCCGTCCTGGTCGGCGAGGACGAACCGGGGAGCGCGGTCGCCCGCCTTGATCGCCCTTCCCGCCTGGCCGGAAGCGATCAGCTCGGCCGTGGCCCGCTCCATGACCGGATGGATTTCGGGAGGCGCGTTGTAGGGCGGTTTGCCTGCCTTGAAATCGGCTTTGAATGCATCGAGTTTGTCTTGCAGCGACATGATGGTTCTCCATTTCGGTTTCGGGTTTCACCTCACGGGCAGGTGATGAAGCGAAGGTTCGCATGGAGGGATCGACGCCAGAAGCAGGCTGGGGGCAATAGGTTTTATTCCTTTCTGGAATAGGAGGCGCGATTCGAAGAGAAAATCGTCGGGAAATTCGAAATCACCTTCGATGGAGAGGGAGTACGCAAATGCGCGAAGGCAAGCGGTGAACGGCCACGTATGAGGCCATCGCTCACCACTCCCCAGTGGCGGAAGCCAGGATTGTGCACATGTCACTCTGGCAATATACTGGGGTCCAAACCAGGTGGAATTTCCTCCTTCTATTGGAGTTGAAATGCCTAAATCAGCATATCTGCGCGCACTTGGATTTCTCATGCTTGCTGTTGCAAGCGTGAGTTTTAATGCTGACGCGAAAATGCCGGCACTCCAGCGTGCTTACTTAAGCAAGCGAGGGAATGTGCATGTCGTTACCACAAATGGTAGAGACATGCAATTAACAAGCAAGGGCCATAACGATCGCGTTCAGCTTGCCGGGAATAAAAAAACGGTCGCATGGATATCCAATCCCTTGAAGGATGAGAGCAGCCTCAAGTTTTACTACGAAGGGAAAATCCGGACAGTTCAAGGTGGCCCGTTCGTGCGCGATTTCTGGTTCGTGGATGACGGATCAAAAATCGGAGTCGATATTGGAGGACTGCACTTCGCCGGCACGGAAATTCTCTATGACGTAGTAAGCGGCCGGCGTCTTGAGGAGGTAAAGCAGCGGGAGCTTCCATATGACAAACGCCCTCCATGGTCGAGATAAGTGAATTCAAAAAAATATCAGCAAAGCCAAGCCATCATTCAACCCGTCGCCCAACCGGAATGTGCGGCAGGCTGCCGCTTTGCAGCGCATGTTACGCCGCTGTTGGCTCAGCGTCGGGCATCTGGGGGACGAAGATGATCTCGCATATCGTCAAGCTCGCAACCAAGCTCTTTGCCGCCCTTGCCTTTCTCCTGGCGGCTCTGCTTGCAGCGACGTTGCTGTATCACTTGGGCGTGGTTGGAGAAGCCGGCCTTGGGCAGGGGGCGGTCCATTGGTTTTTTGTACCGGGTTGGGAGCAGGTTTTAGCCTTGGCCATGCTCATCTACCTCGGATGTCTGGTCGTAGCCTGGCTGTATGTGCGAGTCAGGCACGACAATAGGGCCTCGTAACGCCTCGCGCCCGGCTGGTTGAGGGCAAGCGCCCACAATCAAGGGAACGGCTTCGGCGGACTTTCCTCGCTTCCGGTTGCCGCTTACGCGCCACCTGGATTCGCCGTGCTTCCCAAGCGATGGGTAGCCGAGCATTCTTTTGCGTGGTTGAAGAAATGCCGCCGGCTTTCGCCTCCCGCATCCACGAAACAAAAATCTGTTCTTTTGAACCCAGGTTTCGTGAAAGCGGCGGACAAGATTGAGTTTTGGCCGCGGCTCGGTTACATTTGCCCCATTTCATCTTCCGCCAAGCAATGCAACCCGCTTCGATCGCCGATCCTGCGCCGCAGGCGTTTTCCCCGGGGCGTCACGCCGGCATCCATTTACAGGCAGCGGCGGAGCGGGAGATCGCAAGCGCCCGCCAGGATTTCCTCGCGCGGCTTTCCGCGCTCGGACTCGATCAATACGTGGAAGTCTCCACGGGAACGTCCGACAGCGGGTTCATCGCCGGCTTCCGGCTGCGCCCGGACCTGGCTGCCGAGTGGGCGCCGGATTGCGACACCACGCAATTGTGCCGCCGGCTCGCACTCCATCCACAGGCCAGTCCCGACGACCTGGAGCGGGAGATCCTGCTCGCGATGCTGCTTGCCCCGCTGGCGCTTGGCTTTCCGAGTTACGCCGAACTCGCATCGGCGGTACGCATCCGCAAATACATCGTCGAAGCCGCGCGCAAGACCACGCTCGATTTCCATACCACCGAAGCGGAACGTCCGGAAGACTACTGGCGCTATGTCGACGGACGCGGTTTCACGCTGTTGCCCGGCAAATCGCTGATCGCCGCGCTGAAGAAAGCGACCCAGCCGGAAGTGTCGGGCGCGCTCTATTCGTTTTCCTGCTACCGCGCCACCGAATACGTGATCCTGCTCGGCATCGCGCAGGAGCTGGCGAACTCCAATCCGGCGCTGCTGGAGCGGCTGGAACGCCTGTGGCAGTCGCGCGCGATCATGTCGGGCGAATTCCACGAAGTGTTCCTGCGCGAGTACGGCTCCCTGGAGCAACCGCTGCCGCTCAAGTATTTCGTTCCCGGCGACCGCACCTGGTTCCGCAATCCGGACGACCATTCGTCGGACGTCGCCGGTTACGAGGGTTCGTGGGTGATGTACCTGGGGGGCGGCCTGTTCACCAACTTCTGGAAGCGCGACAAGCCATACACGCTGACCGCGAAATGCGTCGAAATCTTCCATTGGCGGCATGCGACCTGGCGCGATGCGTCGGGCGAGCTGCAAATGGACGAGAGCGTCGTCGAACGGCTGGTCGAAGAGTCGCTGAACGACGCGGAACAAACCGGCCGCATTCTCGCCGAAATGCTGCGGCTGCGGGAGCCGCCCGGCGTCTATGTCGATGGCGGCTGCATCGACGCCTCGCGCGAATTTCCGCTGCGGGTCTGCCCGGGCACGGCCGAGCTGGTGCTGCCCGACGAGTGATCCTGATCAGGGATAGCGTCCGGAACAATCGATATCCCCGCTTCCGGCCGCTACAGTCTCGTCCGGATCAGTCTTGCCAGACGCATCACGCCTTCCCGTATCCGCTCCGGCGGCACCGTCACAAAGCTCATCCGCATCGTGTTGTGCCGCGGCACTTCGGCATAGAACGGCGCACCGGGCACGAACGCGACATTTTCGGCAATCGCTTCCTGCAGCAATTCCATGCTGTCGATATGCCCGGGTAGGGTCACCCAGATGAACATGCCGCCTTCCGGCCGCGTCCAGCTGGTGCCTTCCGGGAAATGCTCGGCCAGCGCGGCCAGCATCACTTCGCACTGGTCCGCGTAGAGCTTGCGTATCGTCGGGATATGGCTGTCGAGGAAGCCGTCCCTGACCACTTCATGCACGACCATCTGCGTCAGCTGCGCGGTGTGCAGGTCGGCCGCCTGCTTCGCCTGTTCGAGCTTGGCCACCAGCGGCTGCGGCGCCACCATGTAGCCGAGGCGGATGCCGGGCGACAGCAGCTTGGAGAACGAGCCCATGTGGATCACGCCGCCCGGGTTCATCGTCAGCATTTTCGGCAGCGGTTCGCCACGATAGCTGAGCGCGCCATAGGGATCGTCTTCGACCAGCGGCAGACCCAGGCGGGCACAGGCGTCGACCAGCGCGTGGCGCCGCTCCAGCGGCAGCGTGCGCCCGGTCGGGTTCTGGAAATTCGGCAGCGTGTACAGCAGTCGGGCGCCCTGCGACAGCGCTTCGATCCGCTCCGGCAGGATGCCCTGTTCATCGCTGTCGACCGCGACGAACTGCGGGCGGTAGACCGAAAACGCCTGCAACGCGCCCAGATAGCTCGGCGTTTCGACCAGCACCCGGCTGCCCTCGTCGACCAGCACCTTGCCCAGCAGGTCCAGTCCCTGCTGGGAGCCGGACAGCATCAGCACCTGCTCGGGCAGGATGCGCGCGCCGCCGGTCGACAGCGAATCGGCGATCCATTCGCGCAGCGGCGCATAGCCGTCGCTCGGGCCGTACTGCAGCGCCACCCTGCCCTCGCGCGTGAGCACCGCGTCATAGGCGGCCCGCATTTCCTTGATCGGGAAGGTGGCCGGCGACGGCAAGCCGCCGGCGAACGAGATGACTTCCGGCCGCACCGTCACTTTCAGGATGTCACGGATCGCCGAGCTTTGCAGTTGCCGGGCGCGCTGCGAGAACTGCCACTGTATCGGTGCGGGGGAATGCATGTCCATTTCTGATCCGGGAGGTTAGTGATATGTGTGTATGAGGGTGAAGAATTTTCGTCTTATGCGATTTCCGCAATCAATTCGATTTCAACGCAGGCGCCCAGCGGAATCTGCGCGACGCCGAACGCGGAACGCGCATGCCGGCCCGGCTCGCCGAATACTTCGGCGAACAGGTCGGACGCGCCGTTGGTGACCAGGTGCTGCTCGGTGTAATCGGACGTGGAGTTGACCAGGCTCATCACCTTGACGATGCGCTTGACGCGGTTCAGGTCGCCGCCGGCCGCCGCCTGCAGCGTTGCCAGCAGGTCTATTCCGACCGCGCGCGCGGCCTGTTTGCCTTCGTCCGTGGTCATGTTCCTGCCGAGCTGGCCGACCCAGGGTTTGCCATCCTTCTTCGCGATATGGCCGGACAGGAACACGGTGTTGCCGGTCTGCGCATGCATCACGTAGGAAGCGGCCGGCGCCGATACCGCGGGCAGTTCGATGTTGAGGGATTTCAGTTTTTCGTAGACGGACACGATGGGCTCCTGTATTTGCGTGGGAAAGGATGCCGATTTTACCGCTGCCGCCGCACGGCCATCCGCCTTCCCAGCGCGACCACCACCAGCACTGCCAGCGCGAACACGAAACTGCTGGCAGCCGGCTTCTCGCCGGCGATCAGCGCGGCACCCACCAGCGTCAGGAAAGGCTGTATCAGCTGCACCTGCCCGACCCGCGCGATGCCGCCCAGCGCCATGCCCTTGTACCAGAAGAAAAAGCCGATGAACATCGAAAACATCGAGACATAGGCAAAGCCGATCCATGCGCGCGGCGAGGCCTCGATGCCGTAGCGCCAGGCCAGCCAGGCCGAAGCCGGCACCAGCAGCGGCAGCGACAGCACCAGCGCCCAGCAGATCACGCGCGTGCCGCCCATCGCCGGCGCCAGCGCGCCGCCTTCCGCATAGCCTACGGCGCCGGCCAGCACCGCCGCGAACAGCGCGAGGTCGGCGCCGTGCAGTTCGCCCCCGCCCTGCCACAGCGCGAAGCCGATCACCAGCGCGCTGCCGGCCAGCGCCACCAGCCAGAACCCGGCCG
>CBIHOK010000135.1:0-10651 GCA_966211575.1 uncultured Noviherbaspirillum sp. | reverse complement strand
AGTTCCTGCAGGACAGCACCAACAAGCGCACCGACGCCTACGGCGGCAGCATCGAGAACCGCGCCCGCCTGATGCTCGAAGTGACCGACGCCTGTATCGAAGTCTGGGGCGCGAACCGGGTCGGCATGCACCTGGCGCCGCGCGGCGATTCCCATTCGATGGGCGATTCCGATCCGGCCGCCACCTTCGGCTATGTCGCGCGCGAACTCGGCAAGCGCCGCATCGCCTTCATCTGCGCACGCGAGGCGCTCGGCGACAATCGGCTCGGTCCGCAACTGAAGCAGGCCTTCGGCGGCGTCTACATCGCCAATGAACGGATGACCAAGGCCAGCGCCGAACAGTTGCTGGCCAGCGGCGAAGCCGATGCGGTCGCGTTTGGCCAGCTGTTCATCGCCAATCCCGACCTGCCGCGCCGCTTCCAGGCGGATGCGCCGCTGAATGCGCCGAAGCCGGAGTTCTTCTACCAGCCGGGCCCGGAGGGCTATACCGATTACCCGGTGCTGGCGGCGTAAGCCTGTCGGGAAGCGGCACCACTTCCACCGAAGCCTCCCCTCTCCTGCGCGCAGGAGAGGGGCCGGGGGAGAGCTTGCATCCACACGAAGCAAACCTCCTCCATCTCCATCCCATCCCCGAACCATGTCCCATCCCTCCCTCGGCGTCGTATCCGACACCACCACCCATCCCGGCTGGCTGCCCCTGGTCTTCGCGGCTGCCTGCGGCCTTGTCGTGGCCAATCTCTACTACGCGCAGCCGCTGGTCGGGCCGATCAGCGCCGCGCTGTCATTGCCGCCCCAACTGGCCGGCCTGATCGTCACGCTGACCCAGGTCGGCTACGGCATCGGCCTGCTGTTCCTGGTGCCGGTGGCCGACATCGTCGAGAACCGCCGCCTGGTGGCGCTGCTGCTGGGTGCCTGCGCGATCGCGCTCGCGGCGGCCGCGGTCAGCGCGAACGCCGTCGTATTTTTCGCGGCCGCGGCCGTGATCGGCCTGACCGCGGTCGCGGTGCAAATCCTGGTGCCGTTCGCGGCGCACCTGGCACCGGACGCGCGCCGCGGGCGCGTGGTGGGCAACGTGATGAGCGGGCTGCTGCTCGGCATCATGCTGGCGCGCCCGGTGGCCAGCCTGGTCACCAGCCTGTGGGGCTGGCACGCGGTATTCGCCGGTTCGGCGTTGATCACCGCGCTGGTGGCGGCGGTGCTGGCGCGCGTCCTGCCGCGGCGCCAGCCGTCGCACCGGCTGCATTACGCGGACCTGGTCGGCTCCATGTGGGGTTTGCTGTGGTCGCATGAAATCCTGCGCCGGCGCGGCATTTATCATGCATTCCTGTTCGCCGGCTTCAGCCTGTTCTGGACCGCGGTCCCGCTGCTGCTGGCCAGTCCGGCGTTCGGCCTCGGCCAGCGCGGGATCGCGCTGTTTGCGCTGGTCGGCGTGTCGGGCGCGATTGCCGCGCCGATCTCCGGGCGCCTGGCCGACCGCGGCCTGATGCGGCCGGTCACGATCGCGTCGCTGGCGCTGGTGGCGCTGGCCTTCCTGCTGGCGCGGGTCGGCTTGCACGGCTCGAATGCGGCGCTGGCCGGGCTGACGTTGGCTGCCGTGATCCTCGACTTCGGCGTATCGGCCAACCTCGTGGTCAGCCAGCGCGCGATCTTCGCGCTCGGCGCCGAATACCGCAGCCGGCTGAACGGCTTGTTCATGGCGCTGTTCTTCGCCGGCGGCGCGCTCGGTTCGGCGCTCGGCGGCTGGGCTTATGCGAGCGGCGGCTGGTCGCTCGCCTGCTGGATCGGCTTCACGTTCCCGCTGCTGTCGTTCGCCTACTTCGCCACCGAGCGCAAGCGGCACGAAGCCTGAGCCGCGCTACTCGTAAGCGTTATAGCGGCGCTGCAGTTCGTCGCGCCGCTTCATCATGCGGTCGCCGTCATCCTGGCGTCCCAGCGCGTAGTACTGCTGCGCGAGCGCTTCGGTACTGTAGAGGTCCCAGGCGTCGTTCACTGCAAGATTGCGTTCGAGGATTGCCGCCGCCTGCTCATGATCGCCGCGCTCCGAGTAGGTTTCCGCGAGATTCTTCATCAGCATGTCATACGGGTGAGCGGTGACGCCCTTCTGGTACCAGGCCAAGCCTGCTTCCCGGTCGCCCGCGCGTTCCGCCTGGCGCGCGCGTTCCCAGCAATAGCGCGATTCGAGCAGGTCGACAATGGCCGGATCCACGCGGGCGCGCATGGTGGCGATGAACGCCTCCATCTGTTCGTAGGAGCCGCCCCATTGCGGAAACAGGTTCGGAAAATAGCTCAGCACCGGGCTCGCCATGTGCGGGTCGTACAGTACGGCGGCTTCCAGCAGCGGGAGGCTTTCCGAGGCCGGGCGCCCCAGCGCGCGGTTGACGGTGATCAGCTCGCCCGCGCATAGCGCGCATGCACTCAACTTTCCATCGGCGGCTTCGAGATCGGCCTTGGCCCTCGTGGCGAGCGCGTACAGGGCCTGGAACTGGGCCGGCGAGGTCTGCGCGGCCAGCTTGTCGCCGCGCGCTTCCCATGCCTGCGCCTGCAGGTACATGCCGCGCGCCAGGTGCGCATAGCCGCTGTCGGCATGCGCGACCCAGGCGTCGAAGCGGGTAATCACGTTGTCGGCATTGATATTGGCCAGCGAATGGAAGCGTCCGGCCCACCGGTCCGAAGCCAGCTTCCCGCCGTCATACTGCGTATTCGCTTTCGCCAGCCGCTGGTCCAGCGCGTCGTACTGCTCGTTGATCAGCATCCCGTTCAACACGTTCTTTTCATGTTCCTCGTCGTGGTAGCCGCAGCCAGCGAGAGAGCCGAGCGCGAGCGCCAGCAGGAACAGGGTGGTGCAAAACGGTTTCTTCATAGGGAGGAGTCTTCCTGGAAATCGGGGCATGGCGCATGCGGCGGCCTGGCCGTCAAACATGCAAAAACGGCAATATATCCGTTTTCCACGGGATTTCCTGTCGTTCCTCAGCAACAGAAGCACAGTGCCTGAACTAACACCGGCGCCCGCTTGTCCCTCAATACACGGAATTTTCAACTGGCATCAACCGGGGCCGGACCTAGAGATGAACAGGCAGACAGACGAAGCGGCACCGTCGTCGCAGCGCCGCACTTCCGGCCGCATGCCGCACTACGTCCGCAAGACCCTGGTCGTGTTCGGCATCGGCTCCCTGTTCCTGGCGGCCGGCGCCTTGCTGTGGCATGCATCGCAAGTGCTGCTGCTGGTGTTCGCCGGCGTGCTGGTCGCGATCCTGCTGCAGGATGCCGGGCGCCAGTTGCGGCGCTGGCTGCCGCTTTCGGAAAAGGCGTCGATGGTGCTGGTGCTGCTGTTGGCGTTCAGCGCGCTGTTGGCCGGCGCCTGGCTGCTGGCGCCGAGCGTGAGCGACGAGGCGGCGCAACTGTGGGACAAGATCCCGCCGGCGCTGCAGCGCTTGCGCCGCTACCTGGAGAGCAATCCGGTGGCGAGCCGGCTGCTGCAACGGCTGCCCGAGACGCGCGAGCTGGTATCGCAGGCGCCGGACGTCGCGGCCCAGGCCGGCAGCGTGTTTTCCGGGGTACTGGGCGCGCTCGCCAATTTCGTCGTGATCTTCTTCGTCAGCGTCTACCTGGCGCTGCAGCCGGGGCCTTATGTGCGCGGCATCGTGCGGCTGGTGCCGCCGCCGCGCCGGCCGCGTGCACGCGAAGTGCTGCGCGAACTGGACGAGACGCTGACCTACTGGCTGCGCGGCAAGCTGCTGTCGATGCTGGCGATCGGCATCACCACCGGCGTCGGGCTGTACCTGATCGGCGTGCCGCTGGCGCTGGCACTGGGCGTGCTGGCCGGACTGCTCGATTTCATTCCATACATCGGTCCCATCCTGGCCGCGATTCCGGCGCTGCTGATCGCCTTTCCGCAGGGATTGAACGAGGCGCTGTACGTGGTGCTGCTGTTCATCGCCCTGCAGATGCTGGAAGGCTACCTGCTGCTGCCGCTGGTGGAACGGCGCACGGTGGCGCTGCCGCCGGCGCTCAATATCACGATGCAGATCTTGCTCGGCCTGCCGTTCGGCCTGCTTGGCGTTGCGCTCGCCACGCCGCTGACCGCGGTGCTGGTCGTGCTGGTGGAAATGCTGTACGTGCAGGATACGCTGGACGACAACGTGAAGCTGCCCACGCAGCGGGAATGAGGGAATGGCACCGGATCCCGCTGCCGGCTCTTTACCGGCTCGCCAGCGGCCCGGTGCCATCCGCCAGCGAGCGCAGCTGTTCCAGGCTGACCGGCTTGACCCAATGCCGGTCGAAACCGGCATCGAACGCGCTTTGCCGGTCCTGCTGCTGGCCCCAGCCGGTGAGGGCGATCAGCACGATGCGGCGCTCGCGCTCGGCGGCGCGGATGCGGCGCGCCGCTTCGTGGCCGTCGATGCCGGGCAGGCCGATGTCGAGCAGCACGATGCCCGGTTGCAGCGCCAGCGCCGCTTCCACCGCCGCCAGGCCGTCATGCACCGCATGGACTTCGGCTCCCAGCATGCGCAGCACATCGGCGATGGTGGCGGCCGCATCCTGGTTGTCGTCGACCACCAGGATGCGTTGCGTGCTCCACCAGTCCTGGTCCGCTTCCCGCGCCGCCGCCGGCAGCGGCAGCACGGCGGGCGGCGCCTGTTCGCGCGGCAGCCGCACCACGAACTCGCTGCCCTGGCCGATTCCCGCGCTGCTCGCCTGTACGCTGCCGCCGTGCATCGCCACCAGCCGTTCCACCAGGGACAGGCCGATGCCGAGGCCGCCCTGGGCGCGCTGCAGCGGATGCTGCACTTGGGCGAACATGCGGAAAATGTGCGGCAGCGATTCGGGTGCGATGCCGATGCCGTTGTCGCGCACGCTGACCACGCATTCGTCGGCCAGGCATTCGAGGCGCACGTCGATGCGCCCGCGCGGCTCGGTATAGCGCGCCGCATTGTTGAGCAGGTTGGCGAATACCTGGGTCAGGCGGGTCGGGTCGGCATATACCTCGGCCGGCTCGCCGGCCATGTCGAGCGTGAGCTTGTGCTGGGCCGCCTCGATCAGCGGCCGGCTGGCTTCGATCGCATTGTTGATGATCGCCACCAGTCCCAGCCGTTCCTTGCGCAGCTCGACCTTGCCGGTGGTGATGCGCGCGATGTCGAGCAGGTCGTCGACCAGGCGGCTCAACTGGCCCACCTGGCGGTCCATCACTTCGGCCGATTGGGCGACGCGCAGCGGATCGTTCGCGGCCAGCCGCAGGATGCTGACACCATTTGAAATCGCCGCCAGCGGATTGCGCAGCTCGTGCGCCAGCGTCGCCAGGAACACGTCCTTGTCGTGGTCGGCCTGCCGCAGCGCCTGGTAGAGCCGGGCGTTTTCCACCGCCACCGCAGCCCGTTGCGCGAGGTCGCTCGCCAGCGACAGATCTTCCTCGGTGTAAGTGCGCCCGCCCTCGGCGGCAATGAAGGTGACCACGCCCAGCACCTTGCCATGCACCGCAAGCGGCACCCCGATGTAGGAACGCAGGCCGAGGTCGCGGATCGCGGCCTGCTTTTCGGGATCGCTGGTAATGGCGTTTATCATCTCGTCGGTGATCTCGCTGCGCAGGCTCGGCTCGCCGCTGCGCACGATCTGCCAGGTGCTGTTGGCGGCTTGCGGATCCGGCGGAAAGCGGCGGTGCAGTTCATGCGCGCGCGCCACCTTGGCCGGGTTGACATGCGCCACCGATACCCGTTGCAGCGAACCGTCTTCCTTCAACAGATCCACCGCGCACCAGTCGGCGAAACCGGGCACCGCCAGCCGCGCCAGCTTGTCGAGCGTGCTTTGCGGATCGACCAGGCTGGCCAGTTCGGCGCTGGCATTCGCCAGGAACACCATGTCCTGCTCGGTGCGCTTGCGGCGCGTGATGTTGATGGTGACGCCGCTCATCTGCAGCGGTTTGCCGTCGGCGTCGAAGAACACGACGCCGCGTGCCTCCAGCCATTGCACGCGGCCGTTCGGCCACACGATCCGGTATTCGGCGTGATGGTCGTCGCTCTGGCTGCTGCCCCGGTTGCGTATGCGGTCGATCGCTTCCGCGAGCGCGTGGCGATCGGCGGGATGCACCAGCTTCAGGTAATCCTCCATCGACGCCAGCCGGATCGGCGCGTCCGACGGCGGGAATCCGTGCAACAGGTCGGCGCCCTGCAGCAGGCGCACTTCGCCGTGCTGGATATCCCATTCCCACGCGCCCATCTGCCCCGCTTCCAGCGCCAGCCGCAAGCGCGCTTGGGCCTGCTGCTGCAGTTGCTCGGCCTGGCGTTTTTCAACGGTGATGTCGCGCCCGGTCGCATAGATGAATCCGCCGTCGGGCGCTGCGCTCCAGGCGAAATCGCGAAAGCCGCCGTTCTTGTGGCGAATCCGTACTTCGAAATTCGGCACCGGCCCCTGGCTGGCGCGCTGCACTGCATCGAAGGTGGCTTCCAGGTCGTCCGGATGGACCAGCGGCTGGAAATGGGTGCCGATCAACTCCTCCGGCTGGTAGCCCAGCAGCGCGGTGCCGGCCGGATTGAATGCATGCAATATGCCGCCGAAGTCGAGCACCAGCAGCAGGTCGAGCGAATTGTGCCAGAGGCGGTCGCGTTCGCGGGTGCGCGCGGCAACCTCGCTCTCCAGTTGCGTAGTGAGTTCCTGCAGCCGCAATTGCGCGGCTTTTTCCCGGGTGCGGTCGCGCAGCAGCTTGACGTAGCCGTCCAGCTCGCCATCCGCTTCGCGCAGCGGCGTCATCTCGCCCACCGACCAGAAGCGCTGGCCATCCTTGCGCAGGTGCCAGCGCTCGTCGTTGGCGTAACCGTTGCAGCGCGCATCGTGCATCTCGCGCTCCGGCACGCCATCGGTCACATCCTCCGGCGTGAAGATGCGATGCAGCGGCTGGCCCAGCATTTCCTGTTCGGCCCAGCCCAGCAGCTGTTCGGCGCCCTTGCTCCAGGAAGTCACCCTGCCGTCCTTGTCGGTGCCGATGATCGCGAAATGCTTCGCGCTATCGATGATCTGGCGGTAGCGTGATTCCGAACCGGCCGCCGGGCCGTGGGATGAGGATGCCATGCGAAATACCTGTAAAGATTGCCGTCGCGCCCCTGTTGCCGTCCGCAGATTGGGGGAGTCGGGGGCGAGGCGGATTGCCTGCGGAACAAGGCGTGGCGACGCACCGTAGCGGGGCTACGGCAAGGAGCCGCAACGAGTGCCGCGGGCAAGGCGCCCGGCAGCGGCGAGCCGGTCGGGCGAAAACAACTCTATGATAAGCGTTGCACCGTGCTGGTGCTTGTAGCCCGATGTTGATGAACCGCAATATCGATTCATGGTGCCGGGAGATCGATGGCGCCCGGATACGAGAACAACAGGGAGTGGCGGTGTGAATCGCACACAGATTGAAAATTTGCTGGCTAAGCTGGGACTGGTTGCCGATCCCCGCGAAAGAGGAGAGGGTCGCACCTATTTTCTCGGCAGCGTCGTCTGGGCGCCGGCCTGCACCACGCGCATCCTCCGCCTGTATACCGATCAGGCCGGCGAAGTCATGCAAATCGGGCTTTGCCGGTCGTCCGACAACAACAACAGCGTATTCGTGCGGCCGCCGTTCGATGGCGGCACGCTGCGCGCGCTGGTGGCCGCCGAGATCGCGCTGTTCGAACGGCAGCGAGCCTAGCGTTCGTACACCGTTACCACCACCGCTCCGCCCAGCCCCAGGTTATGCTGCAGCGCGCGCCTGGCGCCCGTCACTTGCCGCTCGCCGGCCTGGCCGCGCAACTGCCACACCAGTTCCGTGCATTGCGCGAGCCCGGTGGCGCCGAGCGGATGACCCTTGCTCATCAATCCGCCGGATGGATTGACCACATACCGGCCGCCATAGCTGTTGTCGCCATCGGCGATCAAGCGTTCGGCACCGCCGGGAGCACACAGGCCGAGCGCTTCGTAAGTAATGACTTCGTTGGGGGTGAAACAGTCGTGCAACTCGATGACGTCGATCGCTTCCGGGCCGAAGCCGGCCTGCTCGTAGGCGGCGCGCGCCGCGCGCCCGGTCATGTCGGCGCCGACCCGGTCGATCGCACTCCGAAAGCTCTGCGGCCGGTCGGTGGCCATCGCCTGCGCGCGAATCGTCACTGCGTGGGAGATGCCGTGCATCTTCGCGAACGTTTCGCTCGCAACCAGCACCGCCGCCGCGCCGCACGAGGGCGCGCAGGCTTCGAGGCGGGTCAGATGATCGGGGTAGATGGTGGGTGCAGCCATCACTTCCTCGACCGTCAGCGGCTGGGTGAAGATCGCGTAGGGATTCTTGCGCGCATGGCTGCGGGTTTTCACCGCGACCCTGGCAAAGATGTCCGGGTTGGCGCCGCTGCGTTCCAGGTATTCGTTGGCGGCCACGCCGAACACGCGCAGCGCGATCGGCGCCGGCGGCGCGTGCGGGGCGATTTCGGTGAGCTTGCGGTCGAACAGGTCGAGCGGGGAAGTGCGGTCGTCCCAGGCCGAGCCGAGCGCGCCGGGGCGCATCTCCTCGAAGCCGAATGCGAGCGCGCAATCGACGGCGCCCGACTGCACCGCCTGGCGCGCGAGGAATAGCGCGGTGGAGCCGGACGAGCAATTGTTGTTGACGTTGATGACCGGGATGCCGGTCATGCCGACGCCATACAGCGCGGTCTGGCCGCAAGTGGAGTCGCCGTAGACGTAGCTGGCGTAGGCCTGCTGCACGTCCTGCAGGTCGATGCCGGCGTCGTCCAGGGCGTTGCGGATCGCCTTGGCGGCCATCGTTTCGTAGGGCTCATGCTTGCCGGGTTTGGCGAAGGGGACCATGCCTGCGCCTATGACTTTTGCTTTGCTCATTTTTTTGTCTCCGGGTTTTTGGGGAGGTTTGCGCTTCGTGGTGAGTTGCCGGGGGCGGCCCGGCAGCCGCTCACTTTTCTTGTCTCGCCAAGAAAAGTAAGCAAAAGAAGGCGACCGCGAGACGCTGCCCCTGCGGGGTTCCCAAAAGAGCGAACGGCAAAGCGGGAAGCGAAGAACTCGCCCGTCCTTCAGACGGGCTCAGACATGCTTCGCTTCCTTTTCCGCTTTGCCGCCCGCTCTTTTGGCAGCGTCCAAGCGGATTAGTTATCCGGCTCGGCTTCGCCATTGCCGTTTGCGCTCGCGCTGCGCGCCTTGCTCCTTTCTCCCGCTTGCGGGAGAGAGGCCGGGAGAGAGGGTGCGAACTACGAAGTGATGTCCTATTCAATCCCACTTCCACGACGTTTGTCGCAAACCTTTACGATACGCCTCGTTTTGCTTTCCTGCTTACGCGGTGCGCTGTTCCCGGTCCTTCCTGTTCTGCGCTTCGATACGGTCGCGCGCTTCCTTCCATTGCTGCTCCGACCACGAGCGCAGTTCGTAGAAGTTGCCGCCGGTGGCGAGGTGGTTGCCGCCGTCCATCATGATCGCTTGACCAGTCAGCCAGTCGCAGCCGTCGCTCATCAGGAAGGTGGCGAGATTCTGCAGTTCTTCCATCTTGCCGGCGCGGCCCATGGGATTGGTCTTCGCGGAACGCGCGCCCGGCTGCTCGCCGGGATTGAGGCGCTTGCTCATTCCTTCGGTGGGAATTTCACCGGGGCCGATCGCGTTCAGGCGCACGCCGTATTGCGCCCATTCGGTGGCGAGCGACATCGTCATCGCATGGATCGCGGCCTTGCTCATCGCCGACGGCACCACGAACGGGCCGCCGTTCAATACCCAGGTGACGATGATGGAGATTACGCTGCGATAGCCGTGTTCCGGTTTCCATTCGCCTTTCGCAGCCATCTCCACCCAGCGGCGGCCGACCGCGTGGGTAACGTAGAAGGTGCCGTGCATCACGATGTTGGCCACCGCGTCGAAGCCGCGCGGCGACAGCGCGGCAGTGGGGGAAATGAAGTTGCCGGCGGCGTTGTTGACCAGGCCGGTCAGCGGACCTTCCGCGAAGATCTGCTCGACCATGTCGTCGACCGCGGCGGCGTCGCGGATGTCGAGACCGAAGGTTTTCACGCTGCCGCCGTGCTGCGCCATCAGCTCCTGGGCGGTGGCGTCGCAGATTTGCTTGCGGCGGCCGCAGATGTAGAGCTCGGCGCCCAGCGACAGGTATTTCTCGGCCATCGCACGGCCCAGGCCGGTGCCGCCGCCGGTGACCAGGATGCGTTTGCCTTGCATGAGTTTGGGTTGGAACATGGGGGTCTCCTGTTGGGGTGTCGCTTCGTGGTGAGTTGCCGGGGGCGGCCCGGCGGCCGGTCACTTTCTTTGCTTCGCCAAAGAAAGTAACCAAAGAAAGGCGACCGCGGTGCCGCTGCCCCTGCGGGGTTCCCAAAAGGGAGAGTCCCAAAACGGGAAGCGAAGAACTCGCCCTCACTGCGTTCGGAACTCAAACATGCTTCGCTTCTTTATCCGTTTCGGGCCTCTCCCTTTTGGCAGCGTCAAAGCGGACTGTTCATACGGCTCGGCTTCGCCATCGCACTCGGGCTCGCGCTGCGCGCCTTACTCCTCTCTCCCGCTTGCGGGAGAGAGGCCGGGAGAGAGGGTGCGAACTACGGAGGGATGCCATATTCAAATCTGATACACACTTCCGTTAGCTCAGCCGCTTGCGCTCCTCCCTTTAGAGCCTGTTTAGTGTTTATTTGGCAGGTGCGCAGCCCCGGAAACCGGTCGGA